>CAZYDB010000285.1:2753-6221 GCA_964645995.1 uncultured Roseivirgaceae bacterium | reverse complement strand
CACCGCTGGTGTCCAGGTATACCTGTAAATCATCATTATTCCAGTGTATGAAAAGGACTATCCCGTCTGTTTGATTGCCGGAATCAGGTCTTTTATTGAACTTCCTGTAGAAGCTGTCTGCGATAGCGTCTTTAACTTTTACATTAACAATTCTGAAGTCTTTTATTTCGGGTTGTTTAACAAAGGAATGGATGCTGAAATATCCGCTCACGGGAATGATCTCTTCCCAGGGGACATTGGAAATGCCTGAGTACAGATCTTTCAGGTTACCGGCCTTAAAACCGGTGATGTGATAAAGCACCCTGTGGGCGCTTCTCAGGAAGAGGTTAAGTCTGATCGCATCTTCAAGTGTTCCTTCAGTTTCCTGGTGGAGTCGATCAGAAGCCTGTATTTTCAGGCCAAGATGGTGAATTTCCTTTGCCAGTAGCTCTCCTGTGTATTGAGCATGGGTGACGATAATTTTTTGTGATGCTTGCCTGTCCAAGACCGGTAATTTTTAGGACAAGTTTTCACTTTTTCATCCGCATTTCAAAATAATTCTTCTCAAATCCTACTTCTTCAAACAAATGAATGAGCGGGCTGTCAACCGGAATATGGAAGGCAAGGTCTGATATTGTCAATTCAACAGCTTTTTTAACCAGTTTCCTGTCAACGTCTTTGAATGTATTTAATGGATTGATGGCCAGATAGGTCAACAGATTTCTGGGCACATAACCTTCCATATTGGTTCTGTTCACTACCAAAGCTCCCAGGACCATCCCGTCATGTTCGGCCATCAGAATAAAACCACCCTGGTATTTGTAGGGACTTAGCGCATAATCGACAGATTTGAATATCGTATGTATTTCATGTGCTGTACCTACCTGATGTTTAGTAATGAAATTGATCAATTTACTCATCAGCGATGTTGACACATTCTCAAAGGCGGTTACTGCTACTATCTCCATCTTGCAAATAAATGCTGGAATTAGTAAACAGGAAAGTGAATTACCCGGGGTGTTTACACTTGTAAGAAAAGGATATAACATATGAATAAAATAAGGCTGTATCAAATTTGAGAAACCATTCCGGTTTTATCCCGGACGGATTAAGGACCGAATATTTCTCATATAGACAACCTTTTTATGCCGTAAGTAGACCAGCCAGAACAGGTCCGGCACCATATTTCCGGTATTTAAGACGGCCCTTAATAAACAACGGCTCAGGTTGTTAATTTGGCTGAGAAAAACTCTCTGTTCAGCCTGGCGATATTTGTCATATCAATCCCCTTTGGACATTCTGCCGAGCAGGCATAAGTATTAGTACAGGCCCCGAAACCTTCTTTGTCCATTTGGGCAATCATTTGTTTCGCTCTCTGCTTTCGCTCGATTTTCCCCTGCGGCAGAAGAGCCAGTTGAGAAATTTTAGCCCCAACAAAAAGCATGGCTGAGGCATTTTTACAGGCTGCTACGCATGCGCCGCATCCGATGCATGCGGCTGCATCCATCGCCAGGTCAACATCTTTTTTAGAGATTGGAATAGCGTTTGCATCCGGGGCTGCCCCGGTGTTTACGGATACGAATCCTCCGGCCTGTATGATCCTGTCAAAGGCAGAACGGTCGATAACCAGGTCTTTGATCACAGGAAAAGCTTTGGCTCTCCAGGGCTCTATGGTAATGGTTTTGCCGTCAGGAAATAATCGCATATGAAGCTGACAAACGGTGATCTCCTCTTCAGGACCATGGGGCCTCCCGTTGATGAAAAGGCTACAGGTTCCACAAATACCTTCCCTGCAGTCATGATCAAAATGGACGGGGTCTTCTCCCTGTTCAGAAAGATGTTCGTTCAGCAGATCCAGCATCTCCAGAAAAGAACTATCAGGCGAAATATCATCTACACGATAGGTTTTAAATGCACCTTTTGATTCAGCGTTTTTCTGACGCCATATTTTCAATGTATAACTACAACCGTTTTCCATTATTTATAGCTTCTTTGGGTAAGTTTAACATTCTCAAATTTAAGATCTTCTTTATTGAGTTTTTCCGGTTTATTTTCTCCCTGGTATTCCCAGGCTGCTACATAAGCATAGTTTTTATCATCTCTTTTAGCTTCGCCTTCCTCGGTCTGGCTTTCTTCCCTGAAATGCCCGCCACAGGATTCTATCCTGTTTTGAGCATCGTCAATCATCAGTTCAGCCAGTTCCATATAATCAGCTACTCTCATCGCCTTCTCCAGGGTCATATTAAGCTCTTCGTTAACACCCAGCACCTTCACGTCGTTCCAGTATTCTTCTCTTAGCTGCCGGATCTGTTCTTTTGCTTTTTTCAGCCCTTCTTCATTTCTGGCCATCCCACATTCCTCCCACATGATTTTTCCCAGTTCTTTGTGAAAATGATCGACGGTTTTATTGCCATTGATCATAAGGAGCTTATTGATCCTTTCCCGGACTTCCTCTTCAGCTTTTTTGAATTCCGGATGATCTTCAGGTACCTTGTCGTTGGATATACCTGCCAGGTAATCACCGATCGTATAGGGCAGCACAAAATATCCATCTGCAAGACCCTGCATCAGGGCACTGGCCCCCAGCCTGTTGGCCCCATGATCTGAGAAATTGCATTCGCCGGCAGCGTATAAACCGGGAATTGTCGTCATCAGGTTGTAATCGACCCACAAGCCTCCCATAGTATAATGAATAGCCGGAAAGATCATCATAGGGGTTTCATAGGGATTATCAGCAGTGATTTTTTCATACATCTGGAAAAGATTCCCGTATTTGGCTTTAATTACCTCCACCCCGTCTCTTTTAATGGCATCCCTGAAGTCAAGGAATACGGCCAGCCCGGTCTCATTAACTCCTCTGCCTTCATCACATACGTTTTTGGCATTCCTTGAGGCTACATCACGAGGGACCAGGTTGCCGAAAGAAGGATAGATCCTCTCAAGATAATAGTCCCTTTCTTCTTCCGGAATGTCGTTGGGCTTAACCTCTCCTTTACGGACTTTCTCGGCCATGGATTTTTCTTTGGGTACCCATACCCGGCCGTCATTCCTCAACGATTCGGACATAAGGGTCAATTTTGATTGCTGATCACCATGCACCGGGATACAGGTCGGGTGTATCTGGGTAAAAGAAGGATTCGCAAAAAGGGCTCCTTTCTTGTGAGCCCGCCAGACGGCGGATCCATTGCACCCCATGGCCATGGTAGATAGAAAAAAGACATTGCCATAGCCTCCGGTGGCCAGCACAACAGCATGGGCACTGTGTGATTCGATTGTACCGGTTACCATATTTCTGGTTATGATACCGCGAGCCTTACCGTCAACTAAAACAACATCCAGCATCTCAGTACGGGGGAATAGTTTTACTTTTCCGGTCGCTATCTGCCTGCTTAATGCCGAATAAGCCCCAAGTAATAATTGCTGCCCGGTTTGCCCGCGCGCATAAAAAGTCCTGGAGACCTGGGCGCCGCCGAAAGACCGGTTGTCAAG
>CAZYDB010000285.1:0-2743 GCA_964645995.1 uncultured Roseivirgaceae bacterium | reverse complement strand
AGTAAGCCGCCATATTCCCTGGCAAAAGGAACTCCCTGGGCGACACACTGATCAATAATATTATTGCTTACTTCGGCAAGTCGGTAAACATTTGCTTCCCTGGATCGGTAATCGCCTCCTTTAATCGTATCATAAAACAACCTGAAGACGCTGTCGCCATCATTTGGATAATTCTTAGCAGCATTTATTCCACCCTGGGCGGCAATACTATGCGCCCGGCGGGCACTGTCCTGGTAAAAGAAAGCCTTTACATTATATCCCAGCTCACCAAAAGAAGCTGCGGCGGAGGCTCCCGCCAACCCGGTACCTACTACTATAATATCGTATTTTCTTTTATTGGCGGGGTTGATCAGCTTAAGATTAAATTTGTGTTTTGTCCACTTTTCTGCCAGTGGTCCTTCCGGTATTTTTGAATCAAGAGTCATCATTGATTATATTAAATATTTTTACGCTATTTAAAGAAATAAACCCAAATGGGCATGGAGGCAAAGCCGATGGGAACAATTAAAGCGTATGTTTTTCCCAGAAACTTAATAAGAGGTGTATAACGCTCATGCTCCAGCCCAAGTGTTTGAAAGGCACTGTGAAATCCATGCCATAAGTGTAATGATAGTCCGGTTAGCCCGGCCAGATAGATCCCTAAACTCACAGGAGATTTGAACTGCTGGATGACCAGGGCGTAAAGATCCCTGTTTCCATTGGCATCAATATTGAACTGATAACCACCGCCTACCTTATAATACCACCAGAAATCCTTCAGATGGATCACTATATAAAACAAGACCAAAGAACCCAGTAACATCATGCTCCTTGAGACCCAGGTGCTGTTTTCATTGGCATTGGAGACCGAGTAAGTTACCGGCCGGGCCATTTTATTGTTGATCCATAACCATAAGGCAATTACCGCGTGTGCGAGAATGCTGAGATACAGTGCATAGGAAACAACCTTGATGATAGGGTTATGTGACATAAAAACCGCGTAGGCATTAAATGCCAATCCACCATCATCACTGAAAATGGCCAGGTTCCCAAGCAGATGAATGATTAAAAAGATGATCAAAAACAAACCGGTCAGTGACATAAGTAACTTCCGGCCAATCGAACTTCCAAAAGTTTCAGTAAACCAACTCATATTTATATTTTTTAAAATATTGGTCGAAATAAAAACAAATACAAATTTAATTGAGTATTAAAGAACTACAAGAAGAATCTTAAGAACATACCCCAAAAACAAATTTTATCAAGTTTCAGGTATTTTTTGTCGCTTGTATGAATAACTTATTGTTAATTTTATTTGTTTGTATATTAGTCATCATAATTTAGTCGTTTACTAGGAATAAGTTTTCATCAATATTCAGATATTTATGAGGCAATTCATTATCGGGTTAGGTTTCATCGCTCTCCTTTATATCACCGGGAATAAAGTGATGGCTACCCATATCCGTGCCGGAGAAATAATTGCCACCCTGATCGACTGTCAGTCGAATACATATCGCCTTTCACTTATCGGATATACCGACACCGGTTCCACTGTCCTTTTTGGCGGGGGAGAAATGAACTTTGGCGATGGGTCGGAACTTCAGACCTTTGAGGCGGGTAATCCTGATCTTTTTCAGGACCTCGGGGAGGAGGTGGCTTTGAATATTTTTTACACCATGCATACCTTTCCCGGCCCCGGAACCTATAAGATCAGTTACCGCGAATTTAACCGTAATGCCAGCGTCGCCAATATGGATAACTCTGTCAATACACCCTTTTATGTAGAGACTGTTATTACTATAGATCCGTTCTTTGGTTGTAATAATACCCCCGTTCTTCTTAATCCCCCCCTTGATCGTGGTTGTGTAGGTAAGGCTTTCTTTCATAATCCCGGAGGTTTTGATGCTGACGGCGACAGCCTTTCTTATGAAATAGTTGTGAACAAGCAGGATCGGGATGTTCCGGTTGCTAACTACCGGCTGCCTCATATTTATGATCTCTCTGCCAATCCGGGCACTACAAACGAAGAGCAGACCGGGCCGCCGGTTTACACACTTGATCCTACCCGGGGAGACCTGGTATGGGACGCACCCGGCACGGAAGACGAATATAATATCGCCTTCATTATTAAGGAATGGCGTTATATCCCGGAGACCGATGAATGGATTCAGATGGGTTTTGTTACCCGAGACATGCAGATCATCACGCAGGAATGTGATAATGAAAGACCCGAATTGATCATTCCGGAAGACACCTGTATAGAGGCCGGGACTTTGCTTGAAGAAATAATACTGGCCCAGGACCCTGATGGCCACCGGATCACTATTGATGCTTTTGGAGGGCCCTTCGAATTACTGTCCTCACCCGCTTCCTATTCACCATTACCTGACGATCCTGTCAACCCGCAACCCACTCCTGCCTCCATTGAATTCAGCTGGCAGACCAACTGTTCCCATGTCCAATCAAGGCCTTACCAGATCACTTTCAAAGCCAGGGATTTCCCTGACAGGCTTCAAGGTCCTTCATTGGTAGATTTCAAGACCTGGGAAGTGACGGTGGTGGGGCCTGCACCAGAAGGACTTATTGCTGAGGCACTTCCAGGACGAAGGGTTCAGCTAAATTGGGATTCCTATACCTGTGAAGCCGATGCTGGCAGTATGCAGGTCTGGCGCAGGGTCGATAGTTATGCCTTTGAACCGGATAATTGTGAGGTGGGCATGCCTTCTTATACAGGTTATGAACTGATCAATACCGTGCCGATCGG
>CAZYDB010000284.1:0-6228 GCA_964645995.1 uncultured Roseivirgaceae bacterium | reverse complement strand
GTAGACTTCCGAGGTTACGGCCATGGCGGAGCCCACGGCATGAAAGGCATAGGGGAAGCCGGCATACCGCTGGGCCAGGATATAATAGCGCAGGTGTAATTCGTAATCGATGATCCCGGTATTCAAAGAATCTTCTTCATCCTTATTGACCGGATGTTCAAAATAGAGGGAAGCGCCTTGCAGCGCGTACTTCCTGAATGCTGATTCAATGGCGATGAGATAGTCGGAATCGCAGGTACAATCGCTGTCAAAACCGGTGATGATACCCTTTGGGTTATTGATGCGGTGGAACCTTCTGGCCGCTTCATCCATAGCTGTCTTGCGGGCGAGACCTACACCGGCATGACGGGCGGGAAAGGCTTTTTGCATGACGGCATAAAAGGAAATATCCGATCCTGTTGCCCGGATCCACGAAAGGACCGAGGCAAGGGTACGTTGGTTCTGATCATGAACGGCAGGGGGATCGCTTTCTGAGGCATTGATCAGGACGATCACTTCTACGGCACATTCCGGACGTCTGCAGGCGTGAATGGACTCCAGGGCGGGGATCACGTCCGGTTCATTATAACAGGGGATGGTGATTATTATACCGAGGTCTTCAGGAACAGGGATGCTGTTCGGCAGGAGGCGGGGTGCTGCGTACCTTTGAAAATAAATATTGGCGGTTTCCTTCATCAGGGAGCAATTCGCTCACTTTTCCATTCATTGTCGTCGAGCCTGCTGTACTTGATCCTGTCGTGCAGACGGCTGGGACGGCCCTGCCAGAAACTGATCATGCCGGGAGTCACTGAAAAACCACCCCAGTGGGAGGGCCTTGGGACTTTCTTACCCAGGAACCGGGCTGAATGCCTGGCGAAATTAAGCATGATCTCATTTCTCGACCGGATGGGCTGACTCTGGGGACTGGCCCAGGCGCCGACCTGGCTCTTCCAGGGCCTTGACTGGAAGTAGGCATCCGAGGTTTTTTCATCGGCTTTTTCAACCACTCCCTGGATATTGATCTGGCGCTCAAACTGCGGCCAGTAGATCGTAAGGGAACATTTGGGATTATCGGAGAGCTCCCTGCTTTTCTGACTGTTATAGTTGGTGTAAAAATATAATTTACCCTCTTCAATACCCTTTAATAAAACCATCCTGGTGGAGGGCTGTCCCGCCGCATCGACAGTGGCCAGGCACATGGCGGTAGGTTCAGGCAGATTGGACTCAATAGCCTCTTCCATCCACCGGTCGATCTGTAACAAAGGATCTTTCTCCATAGACTCCGGGTTAAGCTTTCTTTTTGTGTAATCCTTCCTGATATCGGCAATCCTGAATTTCATTGTTACAATGATAAAAATTAATTCTAAGATCCGGGATGATCAAACCTATGATATTACAATACGTTTTAATTTATTGTTGCAATATTATCCTTTTAATAATTAATAATTTGGATTTACTTTATATTATCATATGATTTGTATTAATTACCTGATAGGAGAGTACGCCGAAACGGGTTTGTTCTGTTTATCAGGGAAGGAAATATTTTGAGATACATGGAATTATTTGATTATCAGACACTGGTAAAGCCGAGAAAGGGCGGGTTACTGATATCGGAGCCTTTTTTACCCGATCCTAATTTTGAAAGGACCGTAGTACTCATCTGTGAGCATAATGAGGAAGGGTCCGTAGGTTTTGTCCTGAACAAACCGTCCATCCTGAAATTCGATGAAGCAGTGGAAGATGTAGACGGGTTTTCAGAAACTTTATTCGTAGGAGGCCCTGTCCAGCAGGATACTTTGCATTTCATCCACCGTTGCGGTGATATCCTGGAAGGCAGTATCCCGGTTACCGACGATATATTCTGGGGCGGAAACTATGAACAACTGATCCTTATGATACAAAACGGATCTCTTGATCCCGGCAATTTTAAATTCTTCCTTGGTTATTCGGGCTGGGCTCCGGGCCAGCTTGAAGATGAACTCAAACAAAAATCATGGATAGTGATCAATGATGCAACCGCGGAACAGGTATTCGATATCGAGCCGAAAGTATTGTGGAAGCAGATATTGGATGATCTTGGGGGGAAGTTTAAAATCATCTCTAATTTTCCCGTTGATCCCAGGATGAACTGATCAAATTGGTATATTCTGGATTTATTGCCAAATTTGTATCTATAATTATATATTATGAGTGATAATGATAAGCAAAGGGAACTTTCTGAAGAGGAACGACTGTTGAAGGAAATTGCTGAGGGGGGTGACGAAGACAAGGGTAAGGAGGAAGAAGGTTCTGAGACCGCAGATCAGGGATCTGTTGAAAAAGCTGAAGATGGTGAAACTGAAAAAATTGATGAAAGCGAGCCATCAGCCAGCGAAACCTCCGGAAGTGAAACCCTCAACGATGCAAAAGGATCCTCATCCGGACAGCCGGAAGAAAAGGCTGCCGAAGAAGTAGAACAACGGGCTGCCGCAGCGGAAGAAAAGCCTTTCGAGGAATTAAAGGAGTGGCCTGTAGGTAACGAAGTTGCTGCCGGCACGGATACCCCGGCCGAAGATAAAACTGCAGAGAATGAGAAGACCATAGCACCGGTTGAAAGGGAGGAGAATACAACAGACGCTGCTGAAACGGACGAGAAATCAACAGACGCTGCTGAAACGGACGAGAAATCAACAGAAATTGCTCAAGCAGAGGAGAAAACAACCCTACCGGCGGAGGCGGAAGAAAATGTCCGCGGGGAGGCTGCCGAAAGGGAAGAAGAGGTAAAAGTTACTGATGAACCGGCCACTCCGGAAGCGAAGGAAACCGGCGAGGAAGGGGATATGGCTGAAAAGACAGGCGAGAACCAGGAAGAAGTATCTGTAAAGGAAGAACAGGGATCCGGGCCAGAGAAAAAGGAGCAACCGGAAAAGGAAACTGCCGGGGCGGAAGATGGCGGTAAAAAATCCGGTGATCAATCGTCTGACAGCGATGACGATGATGATATGGATGAGGAGGAGGAGAAGGACTATAGTGAATTCACGAAGGAGCAGGTCATCAATGAGCTTGATGAAATACTGAAGGGTGATAACCTCAAAAAAATTGAGCGGCAGGTGAAGGAGCTCAAACATTTATATGACGATTTTTATGAGGCGGAGAAGAAGGCGGCACTGGAAAAATTCAAAGAAGAGGGAGGCGCCGCGATTGATTTTCAGTATGCGGGAGATGCCCTGGATAACCGCTTTTCATCGCTATATGATAAATACAAGACCCGCCGGCAGAATTATTATGCCAGCCTGGAAAAGGAGAAGGAAGTCAATCTTCAGCAGAAGCATGAAATACTCGAAAAACTGAGAAGTGTGGTTGATGGTGAGGAGACGACGACCAGTATCGGGGTGCTTAAGGAATTACAAAAGGAATGGCGTTCAATCGGCCCCGTCCCTTCCCAGTATGCCAAGTCACTCTGGGCTACCTATAACATCCTGATCGACCGCTTTTATGATAACAGGAGCATTTATTTTGAATTAAAGGAGCTTGACAGGAAGAAAAACCTGGAGAGCAAACTGGAATTATGTGAGAAGGCCGAAGCCCTTCTTGAATATGAGAACATCCGGGATGCGGTGAAGGAGCTGAACGACCTCCACGAAGAATTCAAACATATCGGTCCCGTGCCTAAAGAGGTGCAGGAGGAAGTATGGCAGCGGTTTAAAGCCGCTTCTGACGCTGTTTACTCCAGGCGGAAGGATTTTGTGGCGGATCTTAAAAAAGATCTTCATAAGAACCTTGAGGAGAAGCAGACCCTGGTTGAGGAAGTCTCTTCATTCCGTGAGTTTAACTCCGACCAGATATCCGAATGGAACGAAAAAACCCGGGACCTTCTGGCGATTCAGAAGAAATGGGAACGTATTGGGGGATTGCCACGGGAGCATGCCAAAGAGGTGAACAAGCGTTTTTGGTCTAATTTCAAATCCTTTTTCAATAATAAGAACAAATTCTTCAAGAAGCTTGAAGGTCTGCGTGATGAGAACCTTAAGCTGAAAGAGGAGTTGATCACAAAGGCCGAAGAACTCAAAGAGAGTGAGGATTGGGAGAATACGGCCAATGCCCTCAAGGAACTGCAGAAGCAGTGGAAAAATATCGGGCCTGTGCCTGAAAAAGTAAGGAATGAGGTATATAAACGGTTCAAGGCTGCCTGTGACACCTTTTTTGACCGCAGGAGGGCTCATTCAAAGGATATTGAAAAAGATTATAAAGAGAATTTAAAGATAAAGGAAGAGATCTGTGATACGATCGAGTCCATGGCTGAGAAGGGTACCGGCAATATCGATCAGTTCAAGACGTTACAGATGCAGTTTGACAAGATCGGCTTCGTGCCCCGTAATGCGATCCGGAAGATCCAGAAAAGATACGAGCAGGTTACCACTAAGTTTTTGGCGTCAATCGATGTTCCGGATGCCGAGAAGAGTGAATTGAAATTCACGGCCGAGATCAACCGTTTGAAGACGGGCCCCAATGCTGATAATAGGATCAACCGCAAGGAAGGGGAATTAAGGCGTTTGATCGGCAAGTTGGAAAACGACATCGCCCTCTGGAAGAACAACCTGGAGTTCTTTGCCGATTCAAAAACCGCCGACAAGGTAAGGGAGGATTTCACCCGGAAGATCGAGGATGCCACTAAAGAGCTGAATGCTCTGAAGGAAGAGCTGAAAGTTTTAAATAAAATTTAGGCCCAATCATCACATAATTCCCACGGCCTGATTATTTTTGCCATCTGATTACCGGAAGTGCTGAAACAATTACTGGTAACCGGCCGTTCTTTTATGACAGTGACGAAGTGAGGAGATTTTGATGGTCTAAATAATCTTTGCGGGATACCAGGTTAGTCATTAACCTCATAAAAAGTCCTGATCGACCAAGCAAGTTTCTTACTACTATATCACCACATTACGAAATCACCAAATGATCTCGCCTCCATAGCTCAGCTGGCCAGAGCAGCTGATTTGTAATCAGCGGGTCGGCGGTTCGAATCCGTCTGGAGGCTCTTGATAATCAGGGAGTTAGCCCCGATTATTCATCGGGGCCTTTTTTATGAAACATGAAGTGAACGACCGTCCTGAGTTCTACTTTATGTTTGCACGCCATTTACACAGTTAATGGGATGCTACCATCAGGGGCTTTGGCTATAAATGTGCATCGATGCAAATACGTGTTTCCGGTATTATAAAAATGGCTGGCTCTCCCTACAAGGCCCTTTACCGGTCCTGTTACCGGTCCGACGGGTAAGAATCCGAATGCCTGTCACATCCGACTTGGATTTTATCACATAGTGGGTGTTTCTTCCTAATACCCGTCGGACCGGTTTTGCTATGTCAGACCGGCTCCATGGTTCAGGGCTTATAAGTCGGACGGGGAGCCGTTCCCATCCGACGGCTAGTTGGCTGGCGGGCAGGGGCCGTCCGATGGGTATTGAAGAAGGAGGTTTTCCCTATATCCGTCAGACCGGCTCTCCCCACAAGGCCCTTTACCGGTCGGACGGAAATATACCCGTCGGACCGCCGCCATCCCTCGAGGCCTGCTAGAGATCTGACGGGATTGAAAGACCGAATCATCGCACAGGGCCTTCTACTTGAGGGATGGCATTTATTCCTTCCAATGTTTTAATGAGATGATTGTTCATAAGGGTTCCCTGGTGGGTAGCCTTGGTAAGTTGATTGAGATTATTAGCCATGCCGCAGAGGTCCCGGAAATAGCCGACTTCGTCCGGCCTCATTGGTTTTTTCGGTCGTGCCATCCCGCCATCCGGCGGGACACGTCTTGCTTCCCCAGCGTAAGGACCGGAACCGCCGCTTGATCCATACCCATTTTATTACCCAAAAATCGATGAAAAAATGGATCAAATTTACAATGGGTGAGCGGGTGGCATAGGGAGAGAAAAAAGGACGCCGTAACGTACCATACTTATGGTATTCATTAATAAAAATTTTGATAATAGAAATGTGGTTTAAAGCTGTTAATTTGGAATATATTATACATGTTAAATTACAGGAATTTAGATATGCTATATTTTAATTGATTTAACATATTGAAATATTTACAGTAATTATAAAAAATTAATTTTTCATATACTCACAGTGAAAGTCCCCGTGCTTATGTTTTATGACTTTCAAAGTACTCTTAAAAATAGCGTGTCAGATATAATTATTCCAGTTTATCTTTTGAAAGTAATCTTGAAGAATGATACACTCTAAGAATATCGCTATGATTCTCATCAAT
>CAZYDB010000283.1:2965-6238 GCA_964645995.1 uncultured Roseivirgaceae bacterium | reverse complement strand
GGTCGCCGAACAGCTGCAGGTCATGACCGAGGTTCGACCGCTGGCCCGCGTCCTGCAGCCATTCGATAGACGCCCTTATCTGATTGGTCCGGCTGTTTATGATCGACGCCCAGGGCACGCACCATCCGCTCCACAGGCCGGGACCTTTCAATACCCAGTTCTGGAAGGTGTTATTTATAACACTTCTATGCTGTTCGGTCAGAGGGTCATACGACATGAAAGGCCAGATACCTCCAAGGTAGGAGTGATGCCTGTGACTTTCAATCAGGTCCATCCCTTCCCATAAAGCAATTCGATGCACTTTGTTTTCAGGTGATTCGAGTGTTCTGGGCCCTTCTATTAAGGTGTAGGGGGGTAATTTATCCATTACCTCCTGCCATCGGGGATCTCTTTCTTTTCCCAGCACCAGAGCAGCCTGAGGCAGTATGCCGGCCAGCATATGTAGCGCGGCAAGCTGAAAAGAAGCATCACGGCCCCAGGCATCCATTCTGGAGCCTTTGAATTCCGGTGAAACGGATACCGGCAGGCTGAGTTGCAGGGTGCCATCTGGTTTTTTCACCTCCTCAAGCATGGCCCAGTAGCCCTCAAACGCGCCGGAAAGTAATGGCCAGGCAGTATTTTCGAGGATGGCCGGATCCATGCTGTAACGATAATGAAGCCATGCCATCTGAGCCATCCAGGCAGTACAGGCATGGTCGATGGTGCCGGTCCAAAAGGTGCCGACCACATTACACCGGTCGTCAACAGCATGCGGAAGCATAATAGCTCCCTTACGCTGAAAGAACTTTTCTCCATTGGATTTTAGTTTAGGCATCCAATCATCGATCATCTCCCAGACAGGATTCAGGTGATCCAACCGGTTCGAAGCCAGTGCAGGCCAGTAGATCATCTCAATGTTAATATTAAAATGGTAATCATTACTCCAGGGCGGTAATTGGTACTCCTCGTTAAAAGGGCCCTGTAAGGTACAGGCTACACCCTGAGGAGGTGTCGCACAGGCCTGCTTGTAATGTCCGTAATCGACGATTTCCTGTAATACCGGGTCAGGGATGCTGATATCAGGGATATCGTCCCAGTAACCGGCCCACCATTGGTTGTTCTCCCTTCTGAGTTTTTGAGCCTGGAAGTTTTCTGTTAGTTGAACCGCCTTTTCCCTGGCCCCCTTTCCCAGGGCCGATCCCAGAATTATGAAACGGTCCTCCTTACGCCATGCGATCGCCAGCGGATCATCTTCGGGAAGCCGTTGCATGAAACCTCCGGAATACGGCTCCTGCCACTTTTCCGGAGGGGCAACACCATAAGCGGTCAATTCTTCCCTGACGTAGTCCCAGGAAGGTATTACCTCAACCCTGACGGAATCTTTATAATCATCCGGCAACTCTGCCCAGGCCCTTTCTTCATAAATGGATTGTTTGATTCTCACGGTACTGATACGTCCGTTTTTATCTTTCATCCTGACGAGGATCGTGCCGTTATCCAGAATCAGGGTTCCCTTACTTAGGGTGAGTTTCTCAGGAAAATGGATTTCTATCCTGCCACCACCGATCTGTTGTGGACGGGAAGGATCATTACCATTTTTTTCCGGTATGGCAAAGGCTTTTCTCAATCCTGCCTCATCCCGGGCATATAAGAGTTCTTTTACTTCCTGATACGTGGTTCGGGAAGCAAATTCATTACCTCCGCGATGATCCCAGAATCCGGCCCTTCCAATGGTAATATTAAGTTGGTTGTCATAGCCCCATACCATAAGCCCCTGGACGCCGTTACCCAGCAGGATGCCGGCATGTGTTCTTTTTAAAGGAAAGTTCCAGTCAAGCGTATTTTCAATTATGATATTTTGTGATTCCTGCTTTCCGCAATGGGTCGATAGAAATGATATGGAAAGTATAATAAGAAATGTAAAAATAAACCTGACCATCGTTAAAAATTCATTGGGTTATTACAAATCTAATACGAAAAATTTACAAATTTTTTGCCACAAGGCTGGTTGGTTACTATTAATTGATTATAAGCAAAATAACCCACCAGGTAATCGTTAATTATTTTAAACAATTTTCAAATAAATTATGATAATAATAAATAATGAAGTTGTTTTTTGCTTCATTTGTTATTTAACCGGTAATTTAGATCAAAATAATCTTAGCATTATGGGCGTACTCCAACAGGTGCAGGAAAAACTTGGCAAACCATATCGTGATCTCGAATTTATGCTGGAGTGTCTGCGAGAGACGCTCACGGAAAACGGCGAGTCTGATCTTGCCAGGGGCATTCCCTGGATCAATAATTTTTCAACCCTCGACCCGGCAGAACTGACCGATAAACATATTCAATTATATTCGCTCGTTTTTCAATTGCTCAATATGGTTGAGGTGAACGGAGCGGTTCAGAACCGTCGAAAAATTGAAGATCGCGATTCTTTGGCCAGTGTGAACGGTCTATGGGCAAAAAATCTGCTTATCATGAAAGAGAATGGAATGAGCGATAAGGAGATCGCGGATCATCTTCCTGATATCCAGGTTGAACCTGTTTTAACGGCCCACCCAACGGAAGCCAAGAGGTCTACAGTGCTGGAACATCACCGTTCATTATATTTAATGATCGTTAAGCGCGAAAACCAGATGTATACGGCTAAGGAGCAGAACGAGATAAGACGGGATATCAAGCTTGCGCTCTACAAGCTCTGGAAAACCGGGGAAATATTTATGGAAAAACCGGATGTAGCCTCCGAACTTCGCAATGTTTTACATTACCTCACCAATGTTTTTCCGGAGCTCTTGCCATTGCTTGACAGAAGACTTTACCTGGCATGGGAGGAATTGGGTTTTGATAAAAAATATATTGACAGCTTTAATAGCCTTCCAAAGATCACATTTGGCAGTTGGGTTGGCGGCGATCGTGATGGGCATCCTTTTGTTACTGATAAAGTTACACAGGACACCCTGAGAACCCTCCGGCTTAATGCATTTATCATCATCCGGCGGGAACTTCTAAAACTGGTTCGCAGCCTCAGTTTTTCATTGGATTATGAGGATGCCGACCGCAGGATGCGTGAGCGGATTGCCGGGATGATTGACGAACTGGGCCATGACGGACAAAAAGCTTTTGACCGCAATAAGAACGAAGCATTCCGGCAAATGATCAACCTGATCATTGCCAAACTGCCACTGGATATAAAACGGGAACATGCCACCGATCTTTTTGAACATCCCGGGTCGTATCAGTATGCCGGTGAACTCAAAGAAGACCTGATCATTCTGCAGCAATCATTAATTA
>CAZYDB010000283.1:0-2955 GCA_964645995.1 uncultured Roseivirgaceae bacterium | reverse complement strand
AATTCGGGGCTATGTCCATAGCCCATGCTGACCTCAATCATATGATCAGGTTAGCAGATACCTTTGGGTTTCATCTTGCTCACCTGGATGTCAGGCAGAACAGCCATTTTCATGAGTTGGCTATCGCCCAGTTATTGAATGCTGCTTCTCTTGACGGGGAATGGTATCTTCAGGCCAGCGAAGAAGAAAGGCTTGATTTTATAAACAAAGAATTGCAGTCAAACCGGCCTTTTACCCATCCGGGGATGGATCTTGAAGAAAATGCCCAGGCTGTTACTTCCTGTTATAATGTCCTCGCCGGACACATCAGAAAATACGGACAGGAAGGACTGGGGTCGCTGATCGTAAGCATGACCAGATCACTTTCTGACCTACTGGCTGTATACCTTCTGGCGCGGGAATCCGGACTTACCAGGCAGACGGAAGAAGGTCTCGTATGTGTTTTGCCCGTTGTGCCACTCCTGGAAACCATTGAAGACCTTGCCCAGGGACCAGAGATTCTTAAATCCTTTCTGAAGCATCCTTTTACTGTCCGCAGCCTTAAATACCTGAAAAAAACCAGGGGAAAGAAGAACCTTGTTCAACAGGTGATGGTCGGGTATAGCGACAGTAATAAAGATGGTGGTATTCTAGCCAGCCAGTGGGGATTGTATGAAGCCCAGTCCAGACTGGCAAAAGTTGGAGAAGAAATGGGTGTAAAGATACGCTTCTTCCATGGAAAGGGAGGGTCCATCAGCCGGGGTGCAGGACCAACACACTGGTTTATAAAAGCCTTGCCTCCTAATTCAGTGAATGGCGATATCAGGCTGACAGAACAAGGTGAAACTATTGCCCAGAAGTATGCCAACAAGATCAACGCCAGTTATAACCTTGAATTGTTACTGGCAGGGACCGCCTCCGCAACTTTTCTTAATCAGATCCATAAAAATGAGGCGTATGCTTTTGCTGATCTGATGAGTAAGCTATCCGTTGAAAGCAAAAAGTATTATACATCCCTGATCCAGCATAAAAACTTTCTTCAGTTCTTCAGTGAGGCCACACCCATCGACGCTATTGAATCCAGTAAGATAGGTTCACGGCCATCCCGCAGGACCGGAAGGCGAAGTCTGGAAGACCTCAGAGCCATCCCATGGGTGTTTAGCTGGAGCCAGTCCCGGTTCAATATGACAAGCTGGTATGGTATAGGAAGCACTTTCCAGAACCTGATGAAAACTGATACTGATGAGTTCAGCCGTTTTAAAGAAGGAGCAGTCTATGATCCTTTTATACGCTACGTATTAACGAATGTTGATACCAGCCTTGCCGCTACGGATGAAGATATCATGCAGTCATATGCCTCCCTGGTGGTAGATGATAAGGTTCGGCAAACCATAATGAAATTAATGCTCGATGAGCTGAAAAAAACCCGTGAGGTTTTTAATATCCTTCTTGAAAAACCGATCAGTGAACGAAGGAAACAGCACTGGTATTCCAATGTGATCCGGGCCACTGCCATGTATGACCTGCATATGAAGCAGGTTGACCTGCTGAAGAAGTGGAGATTTCAGAAAAAGGAAGGAGATATGAAAAATGCTGATAAGACGCTGACCAGTCTCCTGCTCACAATCAATGCAATAGCCAGCGCCCTTCGCAATACCGGTTGATCCGGGAGCGCTCTGCCTGGCATACAGGTTTTTATTGAACAACCTTCAGAGGGATTAATAAAACCGGGTTAAAAACTCCTTATCATTCTTGCGGTTTCGGTCCAGGGTATCCTGGATAGGATCAGCACCAACGCCATCGAAAAATAAATAGCACTGTTCCTGAATTTGTTTTTACTGGAATGCGCCTTTTTTATCTTGATCCTGCCGATCTGTGCAATAGTGATCGATAAGATCATGATAAATATGTGCTCTACAGCCCAATATCTTAACTGGTTGTCTTTCATGGCTGCCCCGAAGTCCCGGAAGGCGCTGAGTGTCATAGGGCTAAGAAAAAAATAAAGAATTAGTCCTATTACCAGTTGCAAATGAAACAGACTTACAAGAATGATCGAGGAAGTATTGTCAATCTTCCCATATTCTTTTTTCCCCAACCATCCATAAAAAGATTTGAAGATAACTATCAGGGCAAGGATCAGCAGAGCCCACCTTAACCAGCTGTGCAGAAAAAGGGTAAATGGATACATATTTGTTTATTTACTTCGTCAACAAAAATAATATTAATTATAAACATCAGAAACCATTCATTTGTTTTCTATTCAATCAAACGGCAAAATGACATCCTGATTACGTCAAGATGACAAATTCTGGGATCAGAAATGTCAAAATTATCGTTTATATACTTAGGCGGTGCTATATGATTTTCTGGTATGCAATTTGATCATTAATTTATAGAAAGGAGTAAAATCATGAGATTTGGCGGATTAGACATATCGAAAGACTTATTACTGACAGCAGATGTGATGAACACCCTTAATGGTGGAATGAGTAAATCAACGGTCAACCTGATGCGGCAGGTGGATCAATATCTGCTGGTTGCCCGGATACCCGGAGTTGATCCTTCCAACATGCAGGTTGAGATGAAAGATAATCAATTGTTTATCTTTCATCATATCTCATTTGAGAATGCAGAGATCAATGAAAATATTCATTCGATTCCTTATAACATTGGGTTTGTCAATATTCCTTTTGACGTTAACGTACACAAAATACGGGCAAAGTATAAGGAAAATGCCTTGCAGGTCGAACTGCCCTTTAATGAATTGGCCGGCGGATACCACCGGAGAATAAATATAGATCATTGACAATCCTCGTTAGTAATTTTTCATGAATGGAAATATAAAGGGTTCCTGCACTTTTAACAGTTAACTCGCAGCTTTTAGCCCTTTCAGCTAACGCTTGCAACCCTTTGACCTCCTTTGTAGACCGGAGACCGGCCGGAACAGTGTGAACATACCGGGAATTAATAATTACT
>CAZYDB010000282.1:0-6248 GCA_964645995.1 uncultured Roseivirgaceae bacterium | reverse complement strand
ACCCACCTGTGAGCCCATGCCGAAGGCCGCTATGGCCATACCACGGGTCATTTGCGGTTCACTTTTCAATGCTTCAGAAAGCGCTGCGCCGCCCAGGTTCACCATCAGGGCCTGCGACATACGCTCATTGCCATGTTTGGCTATAGCATGGGCTATTTCATGCGACATAACCACCGCTACCCCTTCGTCATCGCGGCAGATGGGCATGATCCCTTCATAAAAAGCGATCTTGCCGCCGGGTATCGCGAAGGCATTTACCTGATCCGACTGCAGTACCTTGTACTCCCACCGGTAGTTCTTAACCCTGTCTGAGAGATTGTTTTCGCTGAGAAATTGTTCTACCGCCCTCGTGATCCGCGGACCCACCCGGTTGATCTGTTCAATATATGCCTGGTTATTTGATACGCCTTCCTGTTGTACAATTTCAGCATAGCTGTCAATACCCAGGGTGATCATTTCAGCAGAGGGGATCACCGCAAATTGTTTACGGTCGGTTATCGGTACACTGGCACAGGCGTACAGGAAAATGCCCAGGAGCAATAGGCTTGATTTTTTCATTCCAATTGTAGATTTAGAAAATTCCATTGTTTAAATCATAATAGTCTAAACGGTTACTGTTCAGGATTAGATGCACAAGGCTCATTCCGGCCATTTTAATTTCACATTGGTAGCGCTTTTGGGATTATACTTGGGTACGTCAAATGGCTGTGGTTTAAGATGCCATATGTCATAGTTATATTCCCTGATGGTACGGTCGCTCGAGAATTTACCGATCCTGGCAACGTTGAAGATTGACATTTTCGTCCAGTGCTCCTGATCCCTGTATGCGCTGGCAACCTCTTTCTGGCAATCGATATACGCCTGGTAGTCTGCAAGCAGTAAATAAGGATCATAATAGATGAGTGAATCGGTAAGCGGTCTGAACAGCCCGGTATCATTTCTTGAGAAGTAACCGGAAGAAAGCATGTCCAGCGTTTTCTTAAGCTGTCTGTTGGCCTGGTAATAGTCATAAGGATTATAGCCCTCTGCTTTTAACTGCTGTACCTCAGCGGCTGTCAGACCGAAAAGGAAGAAGTTTTCTTCTCCCACTTCCTCCCTGATCTCGATATTGGCACCATCCAATGTGCCGATGGTTAGTGCCCCATTCATTGAAAACTTCATATTACCTGTTCCTGATGCTTCTTTGCCGGCCGTGCTTATCTGTTCCGAAAGATCAGCCGCCGGGTAAACCCGTTGGCTATTGGTTACATTATAATCGGGAAGGAAGACAACCTTGATCCTGTCCTTCACATCCGGGTCATGATTAACAATATCCTTTACCGAGTTGATGAGTTTGATGATCAGCTTGGCCATGAAGTACCCGGGAGCCGCCTTGCCTCCGAAAATGAAGGTCCGCGGAACAATGTCGGCATTCGGATTATCCTTGATCACATTATACAATGATATAATATGCAATACATTAAGATGTTGTCGCTTATATTCATGTATCCTTTTCACCTGGATATCAAAAATGGAGTCCGGGTCGACTTTGACATCCAGGGTTTTAAGAATATAATTCGAAAGATTTACTTTAACATCCCGTTTACATTCACGCCATTCTTTTCTGAAGGCGGCATCATCGACATATTTTTCAAGTTTTTTTAATTCATCCAGATCTTTTACCCAGTTATTTTTTATTTTTTTATTGATCAGTGCGGTTAATTTTTTGTTATTGAGGACCATCCATCTCCTAGGGGTCACACCATTGGTCTTGTTACTGAATTTTTCCGGCCATAATTCATAAAAATCATGTAAAACATCATTTTTTAGCAGTTCAGTATGTAATGCGGCTACTCCATTGATGGCATGACTGCCAACACAAGCCAGGTGGGCCATCCTGACATACCGTTCACCGCTTTCATCGAATATTGACATCCTGGAAACTCGGTCCTCTTCTCCGGGGAACTTATCACGTACTTCTTCCAGAAAATGATAATTGATCTCTTTTATGATCTCCATCAACCGTGGCAGAAGTTCACTAAAGATATTGACGGGCCATTTCTCGAGCGCCTCAGGGAGGAGCGTATGGTTCGTGTAGCTGAGTGTTTTTCTGGTAAGGTCCCAGGCTTTGTCCCAGGTCAGTTCATGAACATCTAACAGCAGCCGCATTAATTCGGCAACCGCGACGGATGGGTGTGTATCGTTGAGTTGAACAGCATATTTTTCATGAAAATTCTCAATAGGGTTGCCTCTTCTGAAGTGAAGGCGGATCATGTCCTGCAGGGAGCAGGAAACGAAGAAATACTGCTGCTCCAGGCGTAGTTGCTTGCCGCTGACCTGTTCATCATTCGGGTACAGTACTTTGGAAATATTTTCAGAGACCATTTTTTCGTCCACCGCCCCGAAAAAATCTCCTTTATTAAAGCTTTGAAAGTCGAACGATTCGCAGGCTTCAGCCTTCCACAACCGTAAGGTTGCTGCCGTATCGGTATTGTATCCCAGGATGGGGGTATCATAGGGGATGCCAAGCACAACTTTGGAAGGTATCCAGCGCACTTTATATTTTCCCTGGTTATCATATCCTGTCTCCGTATGTCCCCCAAAATTCACACTGAATGTATTTTCGATCCGGGCTATCTCCCAGGGGTTTCCGTATTTTAACCATTTGTCAGTGATCTCTACCTGCCACCCGTCTTTGATCACCTGGTCAAAAATTCCAAATTCATACCGGATACCGTATCCGATCGCAGGCAGGTCGAGTGTTGCCATCGAATCCAGAAAACAGGCGGCCAGCCGGCCAAGCCCGCCATTGCCCAGGCCCGGTTCTTCCTCCTGGGCTATCAGGTCGTCCAGGTCAAGGTTAAGGTCGGATATCGCTTTTTTTACCTCTTCATAGAGCCCCATATTCACAAGGTTATTTCCCAGGTGCGGACCCATAAGGAATTCCGCAGAAAGATAACAGACCATTTTGCTGTTTTTCCCGGCGTAGGTTTTTTGTGAATTTAGCCACCGGCTTAATAACCGGTCCCTGATCGTGTAGGCCAGGGCCATGTAATAATCATTTTTTGTGGCATAATCAGGGAATTTCCCCTGGATGTAGAAAAGATTATCCAGAAAAGCTCTTTTCAGGGTTTCCAACTCAATCCCTGTACGATCATCTTCTATTTTAATAGCCTGTTTGTTTTCGGGTAGTCTAGTCATAGGAAGTTAAATTAACATTAAAAACGAATACTGTGGTATGATCATACAAGTTAGATAAAAAGTGTTTTAATTCTTACAAGTAAATATTAAATATATATTAACCCGGATCAATCACTTTAAAGACCCACTATCCCATACGCCATATTGCTTTACAAACTAAAGGAAGAATTATCAATAATCTACCTATTCATCTCAGTTGCCGATGGCTTCCGGCGGATCAGGGGTGAGGCCGGGGAACGGAGGATCTCTCCAAAAGTTTACGTGGGCTTGTGGACCGGAAGACTTTTGGAGAGATGGTAGCTGAAACCGATAAAGATCCCGGCATAAAGCCGGGAAGGTTACGGTTTTTGAAGCCGGGAAGGTTACGTTTTTTGAGCTGGGAAGGTCCCGGAATTGCATCCATAATGAAGCCACGGATTCCCGAATTATATTTTAGGACTGGTAATGCATGGATCTGGGATGTGGCCGGAAATTTTGCTCTTCAATGCCGGAGGCTTCCTCATTCTGGAAGAGGGAGAACCAGTTCTTTCTCTTCCTTCTTCGTTCCTCTTCATGACATTGATTGATCGTTATTCTATAGATCCAGTACTTAAAACTTCCAGCATCTTTCAGCTTCCTGATATGATCATAAGCGGCTATGAAAGTCCGTTGGGTAACTTCCATAGCGATATCATGATCAGCAAAATATTTAAGTGCAATATTATATATCCTTTTAAACCACAGACCAACCAGTTTGCCAAACGCATGATTATCTCCTTTTTGAGATCTTTCAACCAGACTTACACTATGTTGGATTGCAATGTCCCTTAATGTCTCTGACATAATATTCATGTAATACTATTCAATAGATGCGATGAAACAGCAAATAGTTTTAAAGAAGCCCGTTTTTTTTAAAAGGCTTATTTATAGGAGGTTATATTCCTAACCTTTTAAGAGACGCATTACTCCCTCCTGCATGAAACCGGAACCGTAGGCTGTCAGTTGAATAAAAGCAGCCACTACACTGAGAAAGGCGACTTTGAGACTTTTATTTCTGAATAAGGAATCCGTGAATAAAACCAGGGAAAAAATAAGATACAAAAAGAAAATAATAACAGAAACGGGAAATAGAATGGGTGCCAGTAGTATCATAAGTAGTAAACCCAGCGTGAATAAAGCCGGTAAAAAATGTACAGGTCTCAGTTGATCAGGAAAAAAACGGGCAATATTAATCCTTGCCATACCAAAAAAATGAAGTTGTTTGAAAAACTGTCTCCAATTGGTCCGCCTTTTATGATAAACAAAGGCATTGCTGATAAAACCGGTTTTAAAACCATTATTGATTATCCTGATGCTGAATTCTATATCTTCTCCCTTGTAGGGGATGAAATATCCGCTGGTTTTTTTAAACACTTCAGGAGAGATGCCCATATTAAAACTCCTGGGATGATAAGGAGCAACTGCCTTTTTCCCACTCCTGGTTCCTGCTGTAGTGAAGAAAGAGGTCATGGTATAATTAATGGCTTTCTGAATGGGACTAAATGCAGGATGTGCTTTGTCCGGACCCCCGTAAGCATCAAGATAGATTTTATCCAGGTAATTATTCACTTCCTGCAGATACTCAGGAGGTATGATGCAATCCGAATCGAATACGATGTAGTAGTCACCACTGGCCTGTGAATATCCGTAATTCCTGGCAAAACCCTGGCCTTCATTTTTTTTGACACAGTAGACGATTTCCATATCATGCATATATTTCTCCAGTACCATATCGCATGGCATGGATGAACCATCTTCCACAATGATCACTTCAAAGTTATGATAGGATTGCAGCGAAAGACTGTGTAACAGTTCATCTATTTCTTCCGGGCGGTTAAATACCGGTACGATTATGGAATACTTCCTTTTCACTCAATATCAATTAAATCCCTTTTTGTCGAGGATAAGGTATTGTGAGGTTTTTTCTGAATTGATCGTGAGTATCTCAGCGATAAAACCGGTCATGAACAATTGCACCCCAACGATAACGGCAACCAGTGCGAGAAAAAATAATGGCTGATCGGTTACCTCCCGTACCGGAAGATGATTGCGAATTTGATAGATCTTCATTCCTATGATCCACAGCGTGATCAATATACCAACCAGAAAGGATAAGGTGCCAAAGCTGCCAAAGAAATGCATAGGCTTTTTAATAAAGCGCATGACAAAAGTGATCGAGATGAGGTCGAGGAAGCCATTGATAAACCGTTCGAGTCCGAACTTGGTTTTTCCGTATTTTCTTGGATAATGCTCCACGATTTTTTCTCCAATCCTGTCGAATCCGTTCCATTTGGCGATGACCGGTATATAACGATGCATCTCTCCGTATACCCGGATGTTTTTCACTACTTCACTGCGGTAAGCCTTCAGTCCGCAGTTGAAATCATGCAGCTTGATGCCAGATATCTTCCGGGTGATAAAATTAAACAGTTTGGAGGGGATGGTCTTATTGACCGGATCAAACCGTTTTTTCTTCCAGCCCGAGACCAGGTCGTAACCCTCCTTTTTGATCATGTCTATCAGGTAAGGGATCTCATCAGGACTGTCCTGCATATCGGCGTCCAGGGTGACCACTGTTTTTCCCGTGCATGACCTGAACCCTACATCCAGGGCGGCCGATTTGCCATAATTTCTGTTCAGCCGGATTCCTTTAACCTGCGGGTCTGATCCGGTTAAGCCGGTGATTATATCCCAGGAACGGTCGCGGCTGCCATCATCAACATAGATTGTTTCATAGGTCAGTTGATTCTCACTCATCACCCGGTTGATCCATTTGTTTAATTCAGGAAGCGATTCTTCTTCTTCAAAAACAGGTATTACCAGTGATATTTCCGGTTGCTCAGGCATTTATGCATAATAATTATTTGAGCAAATTAAATAAAATTAACCCGTATTACTTCATTTCTTACCATAGAAGTTGATCATATCCTGGAATTATACGTAGTAAAAAACAAAAAACCTTCACTAACCTGAAAAATTCACGAATTTTTCAGGTTATCAGGCTGATGGAGCACCCCGATAAAATCGGGATGCCCATCAGGGTTAACCTG
>CAZYDB010000281.1:0-6252 GCA_964645995.1 uncultured Roseivirgaceae bacterium | reverse complement strand
GCCTGGTCAATGAGGTTTTACACGCTTATGCTTTTGATGTGTATAAACAACTATCGGTCTTTGTAGGGCTGATCATTACCAATTGTATTGTGATGGGAAGGCTGGAAGCCTTTGCAATGGGCAATAAACCCTACGACTCGGTACTGGATGCCTTTGGCAGTGCCATGGGGTATTCATGGATCATAATTGCCGTTGCTTTTTTCAGAGAATTATTAGGATCCGGAAAGGTATTTGGCTTTGCAGTTTTTGACTTTGTGGGCTGGAGCAGCTTCCCGACCAATGGATTGATGGTGTCGCCGGTTGGGGCTTTTATCATTTTGGGTCTCATCATTTGGGTCCAGCGGAATACGACAGGTTATGTTGAACAAAATTAAAATTTTGGAAGATGGAATTAGTTAATCTGGCAGTTAAATCAATGTTTATTGAGAATATGGTCTTCGCATACTTCCTGGGTATGTGTTCTTACCTGGCCGTATCCAAGAAAGTATCAACCGCCTTTGGACTGGGACTAGCCGTTATATTTGTATTGATCATAACCGTTCCTGCCAACTGGCTTCTGGATGAATACGTTTTAAAGGAAGGGGCCCTGGCTACATGGTTGCCGGCAAGCCTGGGTAATTTTGCTGAAGTCAACCTTTCTTTCCTGCGCTTCATCATGTATATCGCCACTATAGCCGCTATGGTTCAGCTTGTGGAAATGGTAATTGAAAAATACTCTCCCGCACTTTATGGCTCTCTGGGCATCTTCCTCCCCCTTATTGCAGTAAACTGTGCCATCCTGGGTTCTTCCCTGTTTATGGCCCAACGGGATTATACGCTGGTGGAAGCCACTGTTTTTTCATTCGGGTCAGGGATCGGATGGTTCCTGGCGATCATCGCCCTTGCGGCCATCAGGGAAAAATTGAAGTATTCCAATGTCCCCGACGGGTTGAAAGGGTTGGGAATTACCATGCTGATCACCGGACTGATGGGGATCGCTTTTATGTCTTTTATGGGTATATCCCTTTAATCCGGTAAAGCTATTTGTTGTTTCTAACATGGACTATTCATAAACTTTCATTATACAACATAATTTTAACCCGAAAAATTCATAAATTTTTCGCCCGTCAGGGCGCCTGCCTGCCGCCAGGCCTGAAAAATTCGCGAATTTTTCAGGCTAAGTCTGAAGGAATACCTGATGTTCTGGCAGCACATGCCCGGAAACCATGAAGGTAAATTAAATTGCTCATTAACGGGTTTGTCAGCTTACGTCCGCCAACCGGTTGTAAGGAAGATAAAGATGGATGGAAATTGTAACTCCTTAAAAAATATTGGATACAAGGCTTTGCTTTTCAGCGAAGCCTTTTTTAATATCGGGTCATGGAACTGAACCTCACAACTCCCGCCCTGTTATTTCCTGCCATTTCCCTGCTTTTGTTAGCCTATACCAACCGCTTTTTAACGATAGCCAACCTGATCCGAGGATTGCATTCACGGTATAAGGAAAACCCTGATAAGGCAATACTGGGTCAGATAAAAAACCTTAGGATCCGTGTGATACTGATCAGGAATATGCAGGCGCTGGGGGTGTTGAGCCTTCTGCTCTGTGTTTTATGTATGTTTTTATTATTTGCTGACGAGATAATCGTCGGTCGTTATGTATTTGGTGTCAGCCTGATCCTGCTGATAGCATCCCTGGCTGTCTCAGCTTATGAAATACAGATCTCAATACGGGCACTGGAGATTCAGCTAAGCGACATGGAGGAGTTTAATAAAGCTATTAAAAACCAGTGAAAACCGATTCTTTTCAATACCGATCGATAACCGAAGGTATTTTTTTTATATATTCGAAACTTCGTTTGTAAGAATCGCCAGATGACATCAACAAGAAAGAGAGAACCCACATTAGTCGAATCACTCATACCGGTTGTTTTTCTTATCGTTTTTCTTGCTGTTAATGTATCGGTATTCCAGGAAGCTTCGCTTGATGGCTCTAACCAGATGGTTCTTATTCTTTCTGCTGCTGTAGCCGCCCTTATAGCGCTCAGGACCGGGATCAACTGGAAAAAACTCAGGAATGGGATAGTGAAGACGCTGACATCAGCGCTCCCATCCATCCTGATCCTTTTATTGATCGGCGCCCTTGCCGGTACCTGGCTTTTGAGTGGTGTTGTACCGGCTATGATATATTATGGTTTAAAGATCATTCATCCTGCCATATTCCTGTTGGCCGCCTGTGTTGTCAGTGCCATAGTTTCTCTGGCAACAGGCAGCTCATGGTCTACGGTTGCCACACTGGGTATTGCCATGCTCGGCATTGGAATTACCCTGGGCTTCAACCAGGGGCTGGTTGCAGGAGCGATCATATCCGGTGCCTATTTTGGAGATAAGATGTCACCTCTGTCGGACACCACGAACCTGGCACCAGCAATGGCCGGCACCGACCTTTTTACCCATATCCGCTATATGGCGTTAACAACAGTCCCTTCGATAACCCTTTCACTGATCATCTTTATGATCATAGGGTTTGCCTCAGAAACAAGGGGGGCTACCGCTGATCTAGAAGGGGTATTGACTGCCATTGATAATAGCTTTAATATAAATTTAGTACTGTTCATCGTACCGGCGCTGGTAATTTTTTTAATCGTACGGAAGGTGGCGCCCCTGCCGGCACTGCTGGCCGGTACCTTGTTAGGTGCCTTATTCGCCCTGATCTTCCAACCCCATATCATCCATCAGGTATCAGGCATCACGGGAAATACCGTCAAATCTTTTTATGTAGGGGTGATGAAATCCATGTATACGGATATCAGTATCAGCACCGATAACCAGCAGTTGAATAAGTTATTGACCACGGGAGGGATGAGTGGCATGCTGAATACTATATGGTTAATCGTTTGCGCGATGATCTTCGGGGGCATCATGGATGCAGCAGGCTTCCTGGAAAGAATAACATTATCGCTTATTCAATATGCCCGGTCGACCGGCTCCCTGGTAGCCACCACGGCAGGAACCTGCCTTTTCTTTAATGTTACTGCCAGTGATCAGTATCTGGCTATCGTTGTTCCCGGCAGGATGTTTGCCAAAACCTTTGAAAAACGGAACCTGGCCCCCGAAAACCTGAGCAGAACGCTCGAGGATTCAGGTACCGTAACCTCTGTTCTGGTGCCCTGGAATACATGCGGGGCTTACCAGTCAACGGTGTTGGGAGTACCCACCCTGATGTATCTGCCTTATTGCTTTTTTAACATCATCAGCCCCTTTATGACCATATTCTTTGCTTACGCAGGGATAAAGATCAGAAACAAGAAGAATAACCCGGGTTTGTCACCCCGGTAACCCAAATGCAGGAATAAAAGCTAAAAGCAGGTGGTATATAGAAGGAAGCCGGAGATCCCGCCGGAAGAGGGAATTGAAGAAGGAGGATGGAGGATGGAGGATGGAGGATGGAGGATGGAGGATTGATGGAGGAATCGGTAGACTTTTATAATTAATAATTTATAATTAATAATTTATAATTATTAATTCCCCTTCTGAAATAAGCGATTAGAACCTCGGAGTGATGAGTAAATTCAGGTCTTTGCTTGAAAGGTTGAATTTTCTTGCGATATGTTCATTGGTGAGATGACCGTTATAGGCATACACACCTTTCATGAGCCATTTGTTATTAAAGATCATGGCATCGAAACCTCCTTCATCGGCAGCCTGTAATAGCATGGGTGTAAAAATATTGCTGAAGGCAGTAGTAGCTGTGCGGGCTACCCTTGAAGCGATATTCGGAACACAATAATGAATAATACCGTACTTCGTGAATACCGGGCTGTCATGGGTGGTGATCTCCGAAGTTTCGATACAACCGCCCTGGTCAATACTGACATCAATGATGATAGAACCGGGTTTCATCTGGGCGACCATCTCTTCTGTAACGATGCATCTTGTCCGGCCTTTTTCCGCCCGAATCGCGCCGATTACTACGTCAGCTTGCTTAATGGCATCCAGCATTAATACATTATTCAAAGTGGAGGTATATACCTGTTGCCCCAGGGCATGTTTCAGCCTTCTCAGCTTATAGATATGGTTATCGAAGATCCCGATATCGACACCTAAACCCAACGCTGCCCGTGCTGCATATTCAGCGACCGTGCCGGCACCCAGGATGACAACCTTCGTTGGGGGAACACCGGTGATACCACCAAGGATAATGCCTTTTCCGTTGTGGACACTGCTAAGGTATTCCGCTGCTATCAGCATTACTGTGCTGCCGGCAATTTCACTCATGGCCCGAATGGCAGGCATTCCGCCGACCTTATCTTCAATAAACTCATAGGCCAGAGCAGTCAGTTTTTTGTTGTTTACCGCACGGAGAAAAGAAGGTGATTGGTTGCCTAATTGAAGAGCTGAAATGAGTACTTTCCCATTTTTCATCAAGTCGATCTCCTCTTGGGTAGGCGGCTCAACTTTAAGGATCACATCGGCCTTGAAGACCTCCTCACTGGAATAAACAATTTTTGCGCCGGCATCACTGAATTCCTTGTCACTGAATTTAGACTCCTTCCCGGCGCCAGTTTCAACCCATATCTCATGGCCGTTATTTGTTAGCAGGTTAACGCCATCAGGGGTTATGGCAAGCCGGTTTTCCTGAAAGGAGGTTTCCTTGGGAATGCCTATGAACAAAGCAATGGGCTGCTTACTGGTTTTTAAAAGCGATTCCTGGGGGTATAACTTCGAGCCTTTGGCAAGTTCTTTAAAGCCCGATCTTTGATGTTCATTCATGTTTTTTTACAATAAAAATCCGTTTTTCCTCCTCTGGATTAAAAATCCTAATGGAAAGATACTTATCTTCAAGATAAGGTTCCAGCAATTCAGGCCACTCCATAAGACATAAATGACCTGAATCAATATATTCATCAATTCCTATATCAAATATTTCAGCTACAGATCTTGTTCTGAAGAAATCAAAATGAAATACCTTTTTACCATCATTCATGACATATTCATGTACAATGGAATAGGATGGGCTGCTGACATGGTCAAGTGTGCCTATCCTGTCTGTTAAAGTATGTATAACGGTAGTCTTGCCGGCTCCCATTTCCCCTTTGAGTAACCAGATCCGGAAATCTTTCCCAAATTCATAAATTCGATCAACCGTTGCCGGGAGCTGTTCGACTGTATCACAATATAATTCCAATTCATCATGCATGGAAAATCATTTCGAATTTAGGGAAATTATTGGAATAATCATTTCTTCCATCGATAAACCTCCATGCTGAAAAGTATCTCTGTAATAATTGACATAATAATTGAAGTTATTGGGATAGGCGAAAAAATAATCCTCGATAGCGAATACATAGGAACTTGAGATGTTGACTTTGGGCAGATGTAATTCCTCCGGATTCCTGGAGAAAAATATTTTGTTTTCATCAAAGTTCAGGTTTTTGCCCACTTTATACCTGAGGTTCGTGTTGGTATTTCTGTCACCGATGATCTTAAAAGGTTTTTTGACTCTTACTGTTCCATGATCTGTGGTGATGATCAGTTTAGCGCCCTGTTCTGCAATTTTACGGAGGATATTGAGCAGGGGTGAATGCTGGAACCATGACCGGGTCAGGGAACGGTACGCTGATTCATGCGGGGCGAGTTCGCGGATGATCTCCATTTCAGTACGGGCATGAGATAGCATATCTACAAAGTTGTAGACGATCACATTAAGATCTTTATGCGTCAGGTTAACGATATTTTCTATCAGGTTCCTGCCCTGGCTGATATTTTTTATCTTATGATAGCTGGTCTTGATATCCAGATCCAGCCGCTTAAGATGGCGTATCAGAAAATCTTCCTCGTGGTTGTTTTTACCTCCTTCCTGGTCCTCATTCATCCAGATATCCCCGTGCTGCCTTGCCATCTCCAATGGGAGTAATCCCGAGAAAATGGCATTCCTTGCATAGGCGGTTGTAGTTGGGAGTATCGAATAATATAAATCCGATTTATCCGGGTTAAAATATTCCAGGACCAGGGGTTCGATTGTTTTCCACTGATCAAACCTGAGATTATCGATGATAATAAAAAAGACCGGCCTGCTGTTATTGATTTCGGGGATCACTTTGGACTGAAGCACCTGGTGGGATAGAACAGGGCTTCCTTCATTGGCTTCACCCAGCCATTCTTTATAATGCGTTTTTACATATTTCATAAATGCTGCATTGGCCTCGGTTCTTTGCCTCTCCAGGATCTCCAGCATTTGTCGGTTCTGGTTGTTCTCAAATTCAAGCTCCC
>CAZYDB010000280.1:0-6272 GCA_964645995.1 uncultured Roseivirgaceae bacterium | reverse complement strand
GGGAATTGCACTTGCATCAACTGAAATAATTAACCTGCTTAATAAAATAAAATATCCCTATAATATTAACCAGGCAACACAGCAGATCGCTCTGCTGGCACTTGAAAACGAAAGCAAAAAGAATGAAATGGTCGGCGAAATACTGGAACAAAAAAAATTTCTTGAAAAGGAGCTGAAACATTTATCTATCATTGAACAAATCTTTCCATCCGATGCCAATTTCCTGCTTGTCAGATTTCGGGATGCCCAATCGGTCTTTCAATTTTTGCTGGAAAACAGCATCATCGTGCGGAATCGGTCCAGGCTCGTTTTATGTGAGAATGCACTGAGAATAACGGTTGGCACAGGGTCTGAAAATGCTGCTTTATTGTCGTATCTGATAAAATTTGAATCCGAATTATGAAAAAGGCGCTTTTTATTGATCGTGATGGCACGCTCATCCACGAACCGAATGTAAACTTTCAGATCGATTCATTTGAAAAACTATCTTTTTTGCCAAAGGTTATTCATAATCTCAGGAAAATTGCCTTCTATACAGATTATGAATTCATTATGGTAACTAACCAGGATGGACTAGGTACACCCTCCTTTCCTGAGGACAAGTTCTGGCCTCCGCATCGTAAGATGCTGGAAATATTAAATGGAGAAGGGATTATTTTTAAAGCGATTCATATTGACAAATCCTTTGAATATGATCAATCACCCAACCGTAAGCCGGGTACGGGCATGCTCAAGGAATACATGAAAGGTGACTATGACCTGGCCAATTCTTATGTTATTGGTGACCGTCTCACTGATGTCGAATTAGCCAGGAACCTTAAAGCCCGCGCCATTCTGATTGGAAACAAGCATTCTCCTGATGCCGACCTATGCACCAACGATTGGGATGAAATAGCGTCATTCCTGATTTTCAATGACAGGAAGGCCTCTGTAAACAGAAAAACAAGGGAAACGAATATATTCGTTGAAATAAATCTTGACGGCTCAGGAAAGTCTGATATCCATACGGGGCTTGGTTTTTTTGATCATATGCTGGATCAGATTGCCAGACACGGGGATTGTGACCTCAACATCAAGGTTGACGGAGATCTTGAGGTCGATGAACACCATACCATCGAGGATACTGCCCTTGCCCTGGGCGAGGCTTTTTCCAAGGCACTTGGAGAAAAAAAGGGTGTTCAGCGGTATGGCTTTCATTTACCGATGGATGATGCCCTGGCCCGGGTGGCAATTGATTTTGGGGGCCGCCCATGGCTGGTTTGGGATGCTGCCTTCAGAAGAGAAAAGATCGGCGATATGCCTACAGAAATGTTTTATCATTTTTTTAAATCTTTTTCCGACAAGGCTCAGTGCAATCTAAACATTAAGGTAGAAGGTGATAACGAACACCATAAAATAGAAGCGATATTCAAAGCCTTTGCACGAAGTATTAAAATAGCCAAAGAACGAAAAGAAAAGGACATGGATAAGATAGCCAGCACTAAGGGCACCTTGTGATCCTAGGCAGAGCTTACCCTTTTTACTCTCGACATCTGTGAGGCCGTTCCCAGGCCAACCAGTGCGCCTATAAGATGAGATTCCCAGGAAACGCCCCTTTGTAAGGGCAGGATACCATAAATGAGAGAACCATACAGAATAAGGATGATAATTGAAATAATCAGGGATTTAAAATCCTTCTTGAAAATCCCAAAAAAGATCAGGAAAGCTGCGATCCCATAGACAAGGCCACTGGCACCTATATGATAAGAAGGTCTGGCAAAAACCCATACCAGGATATTCGTGATGAAATAACATTGAAAAAAGACTTGCCTGGCGACCTTGTCATAAAACAGAAATAGAACGGCGCCAAGAAAAAGCAGGGGAAAGGTATTGGAGATCAGGTGTACCAGGCTGCCATGAATCATTGGGGCAAACAAAATTCCGGATAAACCAACAAATGACCGGGGATAAATACCCAAAACAGCGAGATCAAAGGCGAGAAGCATATCAAGTACATAGGCCGCCCACATGATAAAAACAAGCCTGATTGGAATTACAAAGCTTTCACCAAGCCGCATTCACCCTTTTTTAAATTTTGCAGGATTTCTTATCATCCGCAACTCCATCAGCTTCTGTTCCTCATAATTAACTGCCATGTAACCAAGAATTCCACCGGATGCCGAAGCAATCCGTTGAGCGATATCTTTCATGCTTTCATAAAACTGGATAGCGAATTTTTTATCCAGTTTGGGTAAAATCAAATTTAACTTTTCCAACTCTTCGATGATCAAGGGGTTTCTTTTTCTTGCCTGGCTGGGCAGTCCTGCAACCTCCTCTGTAAGGTTTTCTTCGAAATTCTCCCCTACCCTGGTATAATAATCTTTGAGTAGGTCTCGGGATTTGGACTGCTTTAATCTGGAAATATTGACCGCCTCGTTTATTTCTTTTTTATCTATATTATCATCGGCCCCGGCTATTAAAATGGCAACAAGAAGAGGTGCTCGATATAAAACTTCTACCTCGTCTTGACGAAGTTTTTCGAAAAATTCTATCATGTTCAGATCACATTTTAAAACTTTGCCAAAATATACTTTTTCAACCGGAATTCAATTATTTTTTATCATAAATTTGAATAATACGGGCAAATGATCCGAAATAGTTTCTGCATCCCTGACCACCTCCACCCTTAATGGACGGATCTTTTCATTGTAGAAGATGTAATCGATCATTACTTCAGGATCTGCACTGCTGAAAGTATAATATGAGGAGGGCTCTTTTTTATATTGGCCCCTACTCACCGCACTTTTTAAGATCCCGGTTTCAAGAATCGTTGAAATTGTACTTTCCATTTCTGCTGAGGATTCTTCAAAAGGAGGCGTACTGTTTAAATCACCTATCATTAACAGCGGATGGTCTGACCCGAGGTCATCAAGAAGAGTCGCAATAACCCGTGCCTGTTCTTCTCTGGTTTCACTGTCAAAAGCCTCCAGATGAACATTTAAAAGCATAAGCCGGTGAGAACCGAATTCAATTTCAACCAATTGTACCAGGCGGTCAAGATAAAAAGCGTTATAGTAAAAAGGATTTGATGCCGGTTTGGGAAGAACCACCCGCCTGTTAACAAGAACCGGATATTTGCTGAGAACCGCTTGTCCGGAAAGCATCCGTCCGAAATGTGCCTTCACCGGCCAGTACGGGAACGGAACATATTTTTTATCCCAATTGACTGCTAATGCCCCAAAACCGTAATTAAGAGAGTATGCGATAGAATCCATCCGATTGGTATAGAAAGACCTTTTAGAATTAAAATCGATTTCCTGGAAACCAACAAAATCCGGGGAAAAGCCACCGATCAATTGAATCGCTTTATCCAGGTGATTGCTATACAAGCCCGGGGCCGGCTGAACAGGGAGATTGTTGGTCATCCCGGATAAATATCCGATATTATAAGTCATCACCGACAAGGTATCCGGAAAGGTGGTTTTCTCTTTTACAGGGTAACTTTCTATCCCTGTGTAGGCTGTTGGCTCAAGGTTTGCGGATTGGCCCCAGAAATAAAAAGCGGCAATTAATCCGGTGATAATGACCAGAAGTATTAAAAAGAACCTTGTTAAAAGTTTCATGATTAGAAATTGAAAAGGTAATTATCTGTTATTTTAAAATTAATTTTTTGATATTTAACCCAATTAATCATATTTCAGTGAAATATGCCAGCCGACGAAACAATTAAAATATTCATCGTTGAGGATGATCCGGTCTATCTTAAATTCCTGGATTATGTCGTAAATCTTAATCCGGATCATCATGTCCGTTCCTTTACCACAGGCAAGGATTTTTTGGATTCCCTGCATGAAGGACCATCCATAGTCACCCTTGATTATACATTGCCTGATCTTTCGGGAGAGGAGGTGCTGAAACAGATAAAAGAATTCGATCCTAATTTGCCGGTTATCATTATATCCGGACAGGAAGAAATAGGAATTGCCGTAAAGTTGCTCAAACTCGGCGCCTACGATTATATAATTAAGGATGATGAAGCCAGAGAAAGACTTAATTATGCTTTGCAGAATGCCAGACGAAATGTGCAACTGGTACAACAGATCCATTCACTCAAGCAGGAAATCACTACTAAATATGAATTCGGAAACAGCATTATTGGAAACTCAACAGCTATCAAACAGGTATTTGAACTCATGCAAAAAGCTGTTCAAACCAATATTACGGTTTCCATTACCGGCGAGACCGGCACAGGCAAGGAATTGGTCGCCAAAGCAATTCATTATAATTCCAAAAGAAAGAAAAAGGCATTTGTACCGGTAAATATATCGGCTATACCAAGGGAGCTGATTGAAAGCGAACTGTTCGGTCATGAAAAGGGATCTTTTACCGGGGCTATCACCCGTAGGATAGGAAAATTTGAAGAAGCAAGCGGTGGCACGATCTTCCTTGATGAAATTGCTGAAATGGACCTTAACCTTCAATCAAAATTATTAAGGGTTATACAGGAAAAGGAACTGAGCCGGATTGGAAGCAATGAGATCATACCAGTCGATGTCCGGATCCTTGTAGCTACCCATAAAGACCTTTCGGAAGAGGTGAAAAAAGGAAATTTCAGAGAAGATCTTTACTATCGTCTCCTGGGTCTGCCGATAAAATTACCTCCTCTGCGGAACAGGGACAATGATATTCTAATACTGGCTAAATATTTTCTTGATCTTTTCTGTAAGGAAAATGATATGAATAAGCTATCGATAAGCAAGGAAGCCAGAGAAAAACTGCTGAAATACAGTTACCCGGGCAATGTAAGGGAATTAAAATCAATTATTGAACTGGCTGCGGTAATGACCAACGCCAGTGAACTCAGGGAAGAAGATATAAGTTTCATGAGCGTGAAAAGTGAAGATAAATTCACTTATGAGGAATTAACGCTCAAACAGTATAATGACAGGATCATCGATCATTTTCTTGAGAAATATAGTCATAATGTGATCAAAACCGCGGAAGTACTTGACGTAGGGAAATCAACGATCTACAGATACTTACAGGAAAAAAAAGAAAAATAAATTGAAAGAAAAGCGTATTACAAGCCTATCCTATCTGAATTCTATCAGCGACGGCGATCCTTCTTTTCAAAAGGATATCATACAAACATTTATTGATAATACCCCCTCCATCCTTGACCAAATGAATCGCTTTCTTAAGGAGAAAGAATGGAAAAAAGCAGGAGACCTCGCACATGCATTAAAACCTTCTTTTACCCTATTGGGTATGGAAGAAAAAAAAGAGATCGTAATGAAAATAGAAAATTATGGTAAAGAGGGTAAAAACCTGAAAGAAATCCCTGAATTGATGATCAGACTTCAGGATACTATAAGCATCGCAATAAAGGAATTGAAAACAGCACTTAACGAATTATGAATACTCCGGTTTCTTACCCATAACCTCATACACCTGCATTTTGCCTTTTTTACCCTTTAATTCAACGGGGCCCCAGGCATGCGCATCGATTAGATCCCTGACCGGCTCATAGACGGTTTCACTGATCAGGATTGAATTGGGTATATTTTTTGAAAGCATTTCGATTCGCTTACCCGTATTAACCGTATCGCCAGTAACAGAATAGTCGATCTTGTCTTCTGAACCCAGGTTACCGGCAATCACATCCCCATAATTGATCCCTATTCCAATAAAAATGTCAGTATTGAATTTATCACTGTATAAAGCGTTTAATTCTATTAACCGCTCCCGCATTTCAAGGGAACAGAGGACCGCATTCTGGCAGGGATGTGGCAACATTTCTGGAGCGCCGAATATTGCAAATATTTCATCCCCTACAAATTGATTAATTATACCATTATATTTTTTGATAGGCTCCGACATGATCGAATAATAGGTATTCAAAAAGGAAACGACTTCTTTAGGTGATTGTTCTTCGCTGATCTGTGTAAATTTTCTCATATCACAGAACAGAACGGCAATAGACCTGAGTTCGCCTTCAAACATGGTATCCTCACCTGTTTCGAGTGATTTCTTTACTACCTGTTCAGGAACATATCTCATGAAAAGTTTTAATGTCCGCTCAAGTTCATTAACCTTATTCCGGAGGTCATGGACCAGCTGGCGGTTTTTTATCCTTAATAAATAAAGCTGTCGGGCATTCTCAATTGTCATCCGGAGTTCATTCTCATCCCATGGCTTATGAATATACCTGAAAACATGACCTCTGTTAATAGCGCCAAGGATAGCATCCACATCGCTATATCCTGTTAAAACAATTCTGATCACATCAGGAT
>CAZYDB010000279.1:0-6290 GCA_964645995.1 uncultured Roseivirgaceae bacterium | reverse complement strand
CAAAAAACGGAAAATACTATTTGGTCATTTGATGCCGGATTAGAAAAGCAAATTCTGACCTACGGTACTTTTATATTACGCGTCGCAGATATATTTGACTCTCTCGGAAAGATAAAAATAGAAACGACGGATAACCAAATCAAAGACAAAGTAGAAGATACTCCCGGGCAGATAGTAAGTGCAGGATTAAGATGGACTTTTTAATTGCATCATTTATGAAACAGAAAGATTGCTGAAAGTAATATTAAAATAAACTGAATACTGCAACTGCCGGATAAAAAGTAGCCAAATGTGTTGATAAAAAATTTCATCGTTGAGTTTTTATCATCTGCGGCTTTGTGATTATTAAATTCGAACAAATGATGAGGAAGAAAAACTGGCGAAAAAAGATATTTAATTGGCATATGTGGACAGGAGTAGTTTTCTTTATTCCTGTCTTCGTGGTGGCAGTAACGGCAATCCTAATTGCTCATGAAGACCGCCTTGGTACAAAGCAAATGCTGATCAAAGCCGGGTGGCTGCCGGGTTATCAAGCAGGAAAAGAAAATATAATCCATTTTCTCGATGATGTAAAAGCCTGCCATGCGGATGCGGACGTCTCTTACTTTGGTACCCAACTGGGATTAGTTAAAGAAGCAGGTGGTAAACTGGTAATTGTTGAGGGAACCGAAGGAATAGAAGTGAGGGATATCCTTGCCAGGAACCATACATTATGGATTGCTACCAAAAACGGCATATATCAATATGAGGCTACAAAACCCAATGCTATTCGAGTATTGAAAGGTGATTTCCATGGCCTGTTTATTAAAAGTGATACGCTGGTAGCGCTTGCCGGAAAACACGGTTACACACAAAGCATAGATAACGGTGTCAGTTGGTCTGTGTTTCAAAAATTGTCTGTGCGATACAATACGCATTCCATTGAGCAGCTAGCATCACACCTGGATAAAACGGGGGTTTCCGGGCAGCTATCCTGGCAAAAGCTCATACTTGACTTACATACAGGGGAAGCCTTTTTGGGGAAAGGGAGGATGTGGATATGGATAGACTTAGTGGCTTTATCCTTGTTCTTGATAACTTTTACCGGAATTTGGATGTGGTTCAAGCGAAAGATCAAGAAATCGAAATTACAAGCCTCAGGAAACCGGTTACCGGAAAACAAACGGACATGAAAGTGTAAAAACGGAGAACCCGTATCCGCACTTAATTGAAACTGAAAAAGCGCAACTTATCAAACCCAAACTTGACCAGAGGCCCTTCCAGGTTCAATAAGAGAAAATATCGAAAGCATGCAGGCAAATTGGTATTCCAGAGGAACAAACTTTCACGACCAACCTAATTCAGCCACGGACGCCATCAAGAAAAGACAAAAAACCGGATGGCAATAATTGTCAATTGCCTTCTCCTCAGGTTGACAAATTACTAGATAAACGCTGGATTTTACTTAGCGTTTCCTGAAAAAGTATCACCTTTGATAATTTGTTATCGGTAAAATTTCCCACGTCCACTTTTCCATCGGATAATAATCATCAAGATACCGGAGACTGATCAATGGGAAATCATCCCATTTGAATGGACTGAGGAGCAGAAATTAGTGGCCAAAATCCTTTAGAAACTGGACAGGGTGTCCCAATGACGAAAACAGGAAAAAGGCCGTTCAAAACGGCCTTTCTTAGTAGCGGGGGAAGGAATTGCCTCCGGAGAGTCCGATAAGGGAGTGCTTACAAAGCCAAAGCCTGTCTCACTGCGTGAGTACCGGTCCTTTTTCTGACAAAACTTCAAGCCGTCTTTACCCTGAAACAGATCAAAATATTGAAGAATTTAATGGAAGTTGATTTTCAATCCATTACTTAATTTCTCTCACAAAATAATATATTTTTTCTGGACATATTTTCAATCTGATTGCATAATTGTCCAATAATTTATACTTATAAATATGATCCCGAGAGAGTCCACAACAATAATTAACAAGTTAGAGAAGCAGTTTCCGGTAATTACCCTCACCAGCCCATGACAGAGCGGTAAAAACACCTTGAGGCGCTGGATAAAGCAATTGATTTTAAATGTATATCAGTTATTAGAATGGAGATTAATTATATCCTAATCAATTAATCTAAAAAACTGACAATTAATTCAAACAATCAGACAGTTGTTAAATTCTTCTCTCCAATAAGTTTATAGGGGCGATTAAATGCTTCCTGACTGATTTTAAAATACCGGGAAAGTGTTCGTATATTTTCTTTAGAAAAACCTCTTCTATAATTAAGTATACTTGAAACCATGCCTTTTGATACACCAAGAATTTCAACCAGGTCCTTTGATTTTATATTATTTTCCTTCATCAGGATTTTTAACATTTCAACCGGGTCCATTCTGGAAAATGAATGATGTTCTGCATCCCACTTTTCAATCAAAAAAGTTAAAAGTTCAATTTCTTCCTCAATATTTTTATTATCCCTGTCATTACTCGATACCAGGTCTTCCAGTATCTGACAGTATTCATCATACTGTTTCCTTGTTTTTATAATTTTATACTTTAATTTATCCATAGTACATATTTTTTTACCACTACAGTCAGTTCATTCAATATATGTTGATCGTATATTGAAGATTGTCACGGCATAATTCATCATATTCTGCATGCGATCCAATCCAACATACAAACAGATGAATTTTTGATCTCCCAAAAATATATTTACAGATCATCCTGAAATTGTTCCCCCCTATGTTAAAAACCACACGTTGAGAATTTTTCCCAAGTATATCCGCACTCATGAAAGTTGATATTATATCCTGAGGAATTCCCCGATCAGCATATCTTATTATTGACAACCAATGATTAAATGCAGATCTGGAAGTTGCATTCTTCCGAATAAAATCTTCAATTGTTTGTCTTTTAATTAAATGACCTCTCATTCTATTAAAACGGTAAAATAATAAAAAAGTTTACAAAAAGTAAACTATGCGATTAGATTATTTTATGATGATCGACCGGAATACCGATACAATGATCCAGGAGATATTGCCAGTATCATAAAACATTATTTTTCAATAGAGACCAATAAAATATGGGAGAAACGTTCGGATCTTTTTGAGCATGATTTTAGTACTCAACAAATCTCCGCAATAGTGATCGGTAGAGAACAAGATGAAATGTTACAGGATAATAAGCCCCTTCGAACACGATTAATTAATATTCTAGAAAATCATATTGCCACTGATAATGATGTTTTTGTTCGTTTGATGATTGGCATAAATTGTGAAATCCAATAATTAATGAATTTCTTATCATTATTAAAAAATTCTATATTTTTCAGCTTATACACTGAATTAGCAGCAAATTTTAATTCATACGTAGAATTATTTGTTTCAAATTCAAATTTCCCGGGTTTTAACCATGTTATTTCGATATCCGAAAAATAATTGGAATATATCATGTCTCAACCCCTGTTTATGAAAATATTTAACCCGAAATTATCATTTGTTATTAGAGATTCATCCTCATGACAATTTTAGGTTAAAATCTCAGTGGAATATTTTTTTTGGTTTGATCCCCGGATCATCTTTACCCGATCACAAATAGAAAAAATCGACATTGTCCGCAATTTTTCTTTTTCGTATTTTTATTTTCAGTATTGGATTTCATATCAAGATCATGGGGAGGATCAAGTTTTATTTTTTCGTACTTTTCTGTACAGGCATTCTTTCAGTTAACGCACAACAGAGGCTTCAGGCATTTGAGATGAACAAGCGGCTTGGGAAAGGAATTAACATGGGCAATGCATTTGAAGCACCTTCCGAAACTGCCTGGGGTAATCCCTGGGACCCGGAATATTTCAGGATCATGTCTGAACTGGGATTCAGTCATGTTCGACTGCCTGTCCGATGGGAGCCGGCAGACCGGAGCATGGACACCGATCCGTATACCATACATCCGGAATTTCTGGATCGAATACAGGAGGTGGTAGATACGGCCCTGAAATACAACCTGCATATCATTGTGAATATGCATCACCATGAGGCATTGTATGAGGATCCGGCCGGGCAGAAGGAAAGGTTCCTTTCACAATGGTTCCAGATCGCCGATCATTTCAAAGATTATCCCGACTCACTTTTGTTGGAAGTCTTAAACGAACCGCATGGTAATCTCAGGCCCGAAATATGGAATGATTTTTTCAGCGATGCCCTGGCCGAGATCAGAAAGACTAATCCTACCCGGATTGTTATAATGGGAACTGCGGATTACGGTGGGCTTGGGGGTATTGTGCATCTTCAAATTCCGGATGATGAGTATCTTATACTTTCAGTTCACTATTATAGTCCATTTACATTCACCCACCAGGGGGCCGATTGGGTGGGGGCACAGTCAAGCGATTGGCTGGGTACGGAATGGAATGATACCGAGGCTGACCGGGAAACGGTGACCAGTGAATTTGCCTATGCCCTGCTGTTTTCCGATTCAACTCATATACCCCTGCATGTGGGTGAGTTTGGAGCCTATGAAAGGGCAGACCTTGATTCACGTGTCCGATGGACAACCTATTTGTCACGCTGGTTCGAACAGCAGGATATGAGCTGGGCTTACTGGGAATTCAGCGCCGGATTCGGAATTTATGATCCGGAAAAAAAGAAATTTCTCAACCCCTTGGTGGATGCGTTACTTCATAACGAAATGCCTGAGGCAGTGCCGGTGCTGGCGATCCCGGTATATACAGCTGATTTTAATAATGGGACTGATGGATGGACCCTTCAGAACCAGGGGAGTGCAACCGGCAGCCTTACCGCCTCCGGAAGCAAATTAAATGTTTCTATTTCCAATAGTGGAACAGAATCATGGCATGTTCAGTTAATAAAGGGCAACATTCCCCTTGAAAAGGATAAGATGTACCGTGTATCTTTCAATGCTGGAGCAACTGCCGGCAGAAGTGCTACCTTTTACGTGGGTAAAAACGGTGACCCCTGGAATGCTTACAGCGGATATAACGGTATCAGTATCGGCGCGGCTGAAACAATCTACACCTTCGCCTTTACCATGAACAATCCGACCGATATGGCCTCAAGGCTGGTGTTCGACCTGGGACTGGACACCACGGACGTATATATATCCGCCATAAAACTGGAAGAACTGAAATTAATGGTCACCTCGTTGAATGATGCCGTTCAAGAACCACAGGGCACTGTTTATCCTAATCCTTTCGATAATTTTTTCTATTTTAAAAATTTGGGGGGATATAACCGTGTGGAGATTTATGATATGCAAGGGAGGATCAGGAAAAGATCGAATGTAGATCCAGGGGGTGACAGGATCAGTACGGCAAACCTTGCTTCCGGCTTGTATCTTCTCCGGCTTAGCGGCGATGGAATTCAAAAAAGTTTGAAAATCGTTAAAAAGTAACCATTAATTTCTTTTGTAGCATCGGTTTTGCGATTCCGTCCTCTTGATCCAGCCCATTTATTTACATTAATCCAGACTTAGATCGCTTTAACTGGAACAGAACAATAAAACAGATTAAAACACTGAAAAGATCCGATCACGGAAACTGATAATATTCTGAAAAAACATCCGGATAAGGCTCTCCATATAAATAGTCCAGTGCAGCTATCAGCGCCAGATTGGGAGCACTGTAACAGATGTCGTTTTCATTCGAAGAATAGCTTAACTTACTGTCGGTATATGCCCTGGCCGGTAAATCACTTTCATACACCGCGCCCTCACCATATTCATCCGTCGCCTGATCCTGCATGGAAGGATTAGGGCCTCCGGGAATAAATCCAGGCAGCGATCCCTTAATACCATCGGCTATTGACACACTGTGATGCAGGTTGTTGACCGTTTTTGATCCAAAACCGGTAACAAAACAATATCCGGTTGCATTTTTCCCCAGAATATAATCCGCGGTCAGGGCAGCAGCCTGGAGATATTTATTATCTCCCGAGATCATATAGGCATAAACAAAGCATAAACCTGTAGACCCGATAAACCCGTTCGAGCCCCAAACCAATCTGAATTCCGGGATCTTATACGCTGAGTGGTTCAGATCATTGATCGTCTTGTCAGACCAATTCAGGAGGGAGGTTCGAATCATAATTTTTATGTCATCCGGAAGATCACGGGCTTGTACAGCCAAATCCATAATGGCAAGTCCGTTCACATTAGCCCAGCCGGAAGGGGCCATTTCTTCAAATTCATTCTTATGGCTGATCAGGTAATCTTTATAAATTTCTTTTCCGGTCGTGGCCGATAAACTGCGACGGGCCACCCATCGTCAGGAAGCCGTACATTCCGATCA
>CAZYDB010000278.1:0-6304 GCA_964645995.1 uncultured Roseivirgaceae bacterium | reverse complement strand
AATGGCACAAGTCCTGCTTGCATGCAATCCAGCGCTAAGACTTGCGCCAGAGGGGTTATACACGACTAATAAAAATTAATTTCATATAATTGATCTGATTTTCTTTATCCTCACTCATAACTGGTTAAAAAAACCCTGGCAGCCTTGTCGGGGTTTCTTTTTTTTATAAAAATTCGTATATTTAGATATACCTTTTTAATACTCTTGTATGGCTGAAATCAAACCTAGAATTAGAATTTTTTATGCTAATGGAACTGAAATAGCGTATACTACAGATCTTAATACAATAAAATCATTACAAATTCCGGCAGATGATGAATTCACAGATCTTCATCCAATTAGTGTCGGAACTATTTTATCAATGGAGGATGACGTGAGACTTAGAGTTGTTAATATATACACCCATTATCATGATCGGGAATTTGATAATTCTGGAGAATATGGGATAAATTTGTATGGATATGGAGAACGATATCCATTTAATTTTGAAATCACATACCATGTAGAAGAGGTTTGTGATTAAACATAAGATTTTTAAAAAAATTTTGATAAAAAAATACATTAATTTGTTATTAAGAGTTAAATATTGTGATTAAATACGATAATTCATGTCAAATAAAATTACAGTAAAATATAGAAAGTCAGATGATTTTAAATCATCCTTAATTAATGGTGCGTATGGTGGTATTTCCAATGCTGGATATATAAATGTGAATTTCTACTTCGACTCACCATTTCTTCCTGAAACTGAAGAAGTGGAATTAGATGACAGTGGCAAAATAATTGAACAAAAAGTCAATAAACATGAAGGATATATTGATAGAGAAATATTGTTTTGCATAAATATGGACTTGGGAACTGCTAAAAGTGTACATGAATGGATTGGAAGAAAGATTTCTGAACTAGAAGGAATTAGTAAAAAATAAGAAATGATAAATTATAGTAATATAAATAGCTCCTTCACTGGTTTAATACTTCCCGGTAAAAAGCTTAATCTTTTTATATCTCCACAGTTTGTATTATTCAGTGAGATGGATTCAACTGAAATCAAAAAAGAATATAAAAGTGATGATTCCTGGAAAAATATTCCAGAGGATAAAAAAATGAAAGATATCTATAACTTATTTGAAGAATTTAAAAACTATAATGAAAATTGGGATTCTTATGATGCCCCCCAAATAAGTACCATAGCAATCAGTCAAGCAAAATCTTACTTAAGGAAAATATTTGATTTACTTCAAATCATTCCGGATTTTGTAGCACCGACTCGATCATCAGGAATAGTTGTAGAATATAAATTTGATAACATAACAGTTACATATAAATTTTTTGAGGATGGATCAATCTCTTATCAAATAATTAAGGACCGATTAGAAATATTAATAAAAGAATTTATTCAACCAAATAGAGTAATTACTCCAAATAAAATATTAGAATATTTAAATGTCTAAGTACAAAAGAGGTGAAAAAATCCCCGATCTTGTTAACTTAATCAGAAGAATATTTCCAAGATGGATTAGAGAAGATGATACAATAAGTTCGGAAGCGTTCCAACCAAGAAGACACAGTGATGGGTCATTTGAAAAGGGAGTATCAGTTCAAATAAAGGATCTTATTAAAAAGCCATTCATGGAAGACAGGTGGACCCGAATTTATAATTGTAAAGTTGGTCAAATAATGGCTGAAATTCCTAATCAGCTTGGATATCCAGTTATATATACTTCAAAAGACCATGCAAATATTTCAGGAGGTCAAAATTTATATTATGATGATGGTGCATTATTAAAACTAGCATACCATTGCGATATTATTTTTGATCCAGAGGATAATGATTAAAAAGGTAAAACCAATTGTTTATAAATTTTTTTATCTTGACAATCTTCCTGGATTTTCCTCAAATACTCAGTAACAATCTTTTTTATTTCTGGCCTAATTTCTGGTTTATCAAAATATTACAATTCTTGCCTTAAACGGCATTACAATTGCGTTTACAAAAAAAATAACTCGCTGGTTTTAGAACGAGTTATATTTTAAAAAGTGATCCGGCTGGGGATCGAACCCAGGACCCACGCCTTAAAAGGGCGTTGCTCTACCAGCTGAGCTACCGAATCATTGTATTGTGTTGTATATTTGCCGGGGCATCTCCCCGAATCGGATTGCAAATCTATTCGCTTATGTTTAGAATACAAAATTTGACTTTCAAAAAAAACCTGTTTTTTCTGGTAATATCCCTGTCAGCCGCAACCGCCGGTCAGGGGCAAGCAATGAGGGAACAACTGAAAGAAGCGGATTCTTTATTTAAGCAGAAGCGGTATACACAGTCATTTGATATCTATCACCATATCCTGGATTCGGCCAATAATGCTTCTCCCGCCATGCTCCTGAAGATGGCCTTCATTAGGGAAGGTCTGGGTGATTATAGCCAGGCCTTGTATTATCTTAACCTCTACTACCTGCGCACTAATAACAAACGTGCGTTGAGAAAAATGGAAGACCTGGCGAATAAATATAACCTGCATGGATACCGGTATACGGATCTTGAATTTTTTCTGAATATCTTCAGGCGATATTATTTGATCTTTGTAACGGCAATCGGTAGTATGAGTTTAATGTTCCTCGCTTATATTATCTATAAAAAAAGACGCCTCAGGGAAAGACCCGGGTTTTCATTGTTTTATTTTATTCTCACCCTAATAATGCTCTTCTACATGGTAAATTTTGGCAATGTATACAACAAAGGCATAATCATGAAACCTCGAAGCTATCTGATGGCCGGGCCATCATCAGGTTCAGGACTGATCGCTATTGCAGACCAGGGCCATCGCCTCAGGATTAAAGGTCATGAGGATGTATGGGTAAAAGTGCAATGGGAAGGCCACGATGCTTATATCCGGGAAGGGAATATCCTGGAAATCCCCGGCAGCCGCTAGAGGATTTCAGAGGGATGTGCCAAAAATAAGAAAACTATAATACTCAAATTAATGTAATGCCAGGTTATCACGACTTCTGATAAAGGCTTGGTTCTTATTCCTGCTGAAACACCCGGACGTAATCCACGGTCATCGATTGAGGAAATACGGTGGTCTCATCAGGGTAACCCGGCCATAGTCCGCCAACCGCTACGTTAAAGATAAAAAAATGAGGGTCGTTGAATGGATAGCTGTTGCCGGTCATGTCAACCGTAAACTCATAGAATTTATTATAATCAACATACCAATTGATTCGGTTGTGCTCCCATAAAATTGAAAATACATGAAACTCATCGGCAAAGGTCTCATTTATGCCAATCGCATAGGCTCCTCCTTTAAATTCATGCCCGTTATTATTGTAATGAGCGGTGCCATGTGTTTTATAAGGCTCATGACCCACCAGTTCCATAATGTCAATCTCCCCGCAGGCAGGCCATCCAACCTCATCAATATTGGCGCCGAGCATCCATAAGGCAGGCCATATACCCTGTCCATAAGGTAATTTTGCCCTGATATCAATACGGCCAAAGGTAAACTTCTGTTTGCCTTTGGTGATCATCCTGGCTGAAGTATAGGTGTCGCCACCGCCTTCCACGGCGGTTATGATCAGTTTTCCATTTTCGATCCTGGCATTCTTTTCATCATCCGTATACTCCTGCGATTCCTGGTTGCCCCAGCCGGAGGCCCCGTATTCAAATGTCCAGTTATTCATGTCTATGACCGGCCCATTGAATTCATCCTGCCATACAAGCACCAGATCGTCATACTGTTCCGGCGTTATGAATCCATCAGCATCACGCGGGATGGTATACTCATCATCATCCCTTATGATTACGGTGGTAAAAGAACCGGACATTACTGCATTGTCAGGTTCGGCGAAGCGCAAAGTGAAGTACTCCGTAAACTCAAGATCGGTATCCGAAATGATCTCTAAAGGAATAGTGGCGGTTTGTTGCCCTGCGGCGATGATGATCGATCCCTCACTGATTCCGACATAGTCTTTTGAAGCTTTAGCAGTAGAGTCTTTTGTGAAATACGTCAGGACAATATCCTCTTCCGAAGGCGTATCAAGGCTAAGGTTGATATTTGCAGTTTTTATTCCATTGTTTCCTTCAATGATCTCTGCAAATCTTATACTGATCACCGGTTTTACTACCTCATCAGTTTTTTCACAACCCCAGCAAATAATCCCTGATAGAATCAAAAAGACAAAAATGTTCTTCATTGTATGGATGTTATGTTGTTGTCTGGATTTCTTTGATACAGGCGAATATAATCGATTTCAAGATCAGTTGGAAATGATGATGAAGAATCCGGGGCACCGGCATATTCACCTCCAATGGCCAGATTAATGGTAAGAAAAAACGGTTTTTCAAATATCTTGAAATGACTGAAATCATCCCGCCTGACCTCAAAATAAGGATAATAATCAAAAAACCACCGGATCCTGTTTTCCTCCCATATGATTGAATATATGTGGTATTGATTTGAAAGCGATACCGATGACTTATTATAGGATTGCCCGAGATGTTCTTCTCCGTCATTTTCAAAAACCAGACCGCCGCTGATCTTCTCCGGGGCCTTGCCGGCGAATTTCAATATATCTATTTCGCCACAGGCAGGCAAACCAACTTCATCCATATCTGCTCCGATAAGCCAAAAAATAGCAGCTAAACCGGCAACCTCCGGGATGCGTGACCTGATGTCGAGCCTTCCATAGGTAATAGATACTTTCTCCTTGGTGTTTATGCGGGATGTACGATAGGTGCCGGTGGATTCATCCCTGGTTGCCGTAATCATTAATTTTCCATCTTTAACCTTCAGATGTTCCTGATCTCCTGTATATTTTCCCAGTTCATCCAACCCCCAGCCGCAATTTAAGGGGAAGCCATTCGCCGCATCAAAGTTCCAATGGTCTGTCTCGACCGTTGTCCCTTCAAATTCTTCATGCCAGGTTAAGTGCATATCAGGATATTGTAAAGGCGTTATATATCCATCATCCGCCATCTCCGGTTGATACCGGTCATCATCGATTATGGTAACAGATGCGTTTTGTGACATTATCTCTGCATTCTCCGCCTCCAACAGGACAATATTGAAAGTTTCAATGAATTCCAGGTGGTCATCGTTAATAATGGATATGGGTAATATTATTTTTGTTTGACCCGGCGGTATTATGGTCTCCTGTCCGTAAACCGGGATAAAGTCCTGATCCTCAATGGCTGTTAAACTTTCAGTTCCCCATTTGATTGTTACGGGCAATGAAGATGACTGATCCAGTGCTACTTCAATATCGATACTATTGATCTCATTATTTCCCTCATGAACAACCACCGGTTTCAGCGTAAGGACAGGTTTTTTTGTGAGTTCGGAAGATTCACTGCATCCGGATAAATACAATATCCAGGCAATCCATACAACGGTTAAAATTGATGATCGCATTGATTAGAAATTCACTGGATATAAAGTTAGCCCTAAATCAAATAAAATAAATATGATATTAATCATGCTTCAGTTGATCCGGAGTGGGAAGTGCCGGTCCTTATTTCCGTCCGACCGGTAAAAGGGCTTGTGGGAAGTGCCGGTCCTTAATCCCGCCAGACCGCTAGCAGGCCCCGAGGGATGGCGGCGGTCCGACGGGTGTATTTCCGTCCGACGGGTAAAAAGGGCTTGCACCGGTCCGACGGGTAATAAGGCTTCTGGGAAGTGCCGGTCCTTAATCCCGTTAGACCGCTAGCAGGCCTTGAGGGATGGCGGCGGTCCGACGGGTGTATTTCTGACCACTCCCTGCACACAACCAAACTAGCGATCGGATGGGATGCGCATTGCGTAACTACCTGAAAATAAATATTATAAATAATCAAGACGGTTTATTTTGAGAATAGTTTATGAATAATCGGGGTTAATAATGCCGGATTGTTTATCTTGAGGATCAAAAATTCTCAAGATGATCCGTTTCCGGAATTCCCGCCGTCAATTTATAAAAAAGGGCGCTGTATTATCTTCAGCCCTGTATACAGGGATTGGAATCAAGACCCGGTCCGGTGATCAGGCGGAACAGGTCACGGTTCTAAATCCTTTTGATCGCGTGCCGGTGAGTTTTATCATTGATGATTCCACTGCACTCGTTAATATGGCCCATTTTGGTATTCCTCAATTCAAGGAAGTCTTTCCCGCCCAATACCAGCAGGATTGGCAAAAACTACCCAGAGAGATCCCCGATAGTTTTGTCAGGACATTTGGTGAATGGTGCAGGGATCATGGCATAAAGGGCAAATACAGTATGGTTCCTTATCCGGCCTGTACCGGCTGGCTGCACCGTTTTATTCCGGGGT
>CAZYDB010000277.1:0-6307 GCA_964645995.1 uncultured Roseivirgaceae bacterium | reverse complement strand
ATGACCGCATCCGGCGGCGGGTGGACGAGTTGATTGAACTGGTCGGCATGGACAGTCATGCTGAATCCAGCATGTTTAGCTTTTAAAAGGAAATGGAGTGATTCTTCAGTATTGAAAGCTTTTTCTTCAATGAAAATATCAACCCGTGAAGAGAGATTTTTTTGTTTCACAACCGGCAACAAATCATGCAGGATGAAGGCAAGGTAGGAAGAATTATCAGAAAACTCCGGAGGCCTGAAATGGGCGGCCAGACAGGTAGATATGATATCCGCGCCGGTAGTTTTGTTCAGGGTCTTAATAACTTCCAGCATCTTTAGTTCATCATCCAGAGAAAGGCCATAGCCACTTTTTATTTCGATGGTAGTAACGCCTTCGTGAAGGTGCCTGTTTACGCGTGCCGCCGAAGCCGCAAGGATACTGGCGAAACTCATGGCACGTGTATTATGTACCGTGTTCATTATACCCCCTCCGTTTTCAAGAATTTCCTGGTATGAACGACCGGAGAGGCGCATTGAATATTCATCGGCCCTGGAGCCGCCAAAACATATGTGGGTATGGGCATCGATCATCCCGGGAAGCAATATGAATTCATTTTCTATTTCATGGATACTGGTTCCCTCTTCTTTTCTTAATTCATCGAAATTTCCTGTACGCATGATTCTGCCAGAGTCATCGACAATCACGCCTCCGTTTGATATCAACTCAAGCTGGTAATCATCCAGCGGTCCGTAGGATGATAAATGGTCCATTGTAACTATCTGTCGAAATGGGCCTATTAATGTATTCATCGACTATACTGTTAAGGAAAACCTTTCTGCCATTTCTATTGCTTTCTCATAACCGGCATCAGCATGTCTGATGATGCCGATAGCCGGATCATTATGCAGTACTCTGCGAATGCATTTTTCAGCTCTATTACTACCATCTACCAGGAGCACCATGCCGGCATGCTGTGAATAGCCCATCCCTACACCACCACCATGATGGAAGGATACCCAGGTAGCCCCTCCACTGGTGTTAAGCATGAGGTTCAGCAGCGGCCAGTCCGATACGGCATCACTTCCGTCTTGCATACCTTCTGTTTCCCTGTTGGGTGATGCGACCGAACCACAGTCAAGATGATCCCTGCCTATTACTAATGGCGCTTTCACGCGGCCTTTTTTCACCAGGTCATTAAAGATGATCCCTGCCTTTTCTCTTTCTCCCATTCCAAGCCAGCAGATACGGGAGGGAAGGCCCTGAAAGGCTATTTTTTCTCCTGCCCTGCGAAGCCAGTTCGTGAGCGGTTTATTAGCCGGGAAAGCATCTGTTAAGGCTTTATCAGTCGCATAGATGTCTTCACTGTCACCGGAAAGTGCAGCCCATCGAAAAGGCCCTTTCCCTTCACAAAAAAGCGGTCTGATGAATTCGGGGACAAAGCCATTAATATCAAACGCTTTTTTCTCACCTCCTTCAAAAGCAAAAGCCCTCAGGTTATTGCCATAGTCAAAGGTAATACTTCCCATTTCCTTCATCTTCAGCATCAGGCTCACATGCCTCGCCATACTATTAAGGGTCTTTTCACGATATTTATCCGGGTCTTTAGTCCGTAACCGCATAGCCTCTTCAATTGTATAACCACTGGGGATATATCCGTTGATTGGGTCATGGGCGGATGTCTGATCGGTCAAAATATCCGGTATGATATCATCTTGCAGCAATTTTTCGAGTAAATCACCAATGTCATAGACAAGGCCTATCGATAGGGCTTCTCCCTTCTCACGGGCTTCCAGCATCCAGTCACGTGCCTGTTCATAGGAATGGGTCATTTTATCAAGGTAGCCGGTTTCCATCCTTTTCTTTATCCTTGATTCATCAACGTCTGCACCAAGGAAAGTGGCTCCGGTCATCGTTGTAGCGAGTGGTTGAGCGCCTCCCATTCCTCCTAATCCGCCGGATACCAGTAATTTATGTTTAAGGTTTCCTTTAAAATATTTATCGCCACAAGCCGCAAAAGTTTCATAAGTACCCTGCAGAATACCCTGGGATCCTATATAGATCCAGCTGCCCGCCGTCATCTGACCATACATCATAAGGCCTTTCTCCTTCAGCTCATTGAAGTGCTTCCAGGTCGCCCATTTGGGCACAAGATTAGAGTTGGCTATCAAAACCCTGGGAGCCTCCGGATGGGTAGGCAGGATACCTGCCGGTTTGCCGGATTGTATCAGCAGGCTTTCATCGTCCTTCAGTTTGAGTAATAATTCTATGATTTTCCTGAGAGAGCCGGGATCGCGGGCAGCCTGTCCCGTGCCTCCGTAAACAATGAGCTTATCAGGATCTTCGGCCACCCCGGCATCAAGATTATTCAATAGCCTGCGCAGGCGCGCTTCCGTCTGCCACGACCTGGCATGCAACTTTGTGCCTACAGGAGATTTGTAGAAAGGATGTCTGGCATATTTTTCAATAAATTCCGAATAGTTCATTTAAGGGGCCTTTTAAGTTAATGTTTTCCTGGTTGGCAACCAGATAAGTTTTTTCCACCAGATTCTTGCTGGTAATGATCTCATGAGCCGCTGCTATGTCGGTAGCAAAAACACGATCTTCTTCAGCATGATCAATACGGAGCCTTATCATTTCATGGCATGCTTCTATCAGTTTTCCGGAACGCAGTGGTTTTCTGTAATCAAAGGCCTGGGCTGCACATAAGAGTTCTACCGCCAGAATAAATTCAAGATTTTCTATGATCTGATATGTTTTTCTGGCACTGATAGATCCCATACTTACATGGTCCTCCTGACCCAGGGATGTCGGTATGCTGTCAGCGCTGGCGGGATAACATAATGATTTGTTCTCACTGACCAGTGCTGCTGAAGTATACTGTGGGATCATGAAGCCTGAATTGATACCCGTATTTCTCATCAGTAATGCAGGCAGCCCTTCCGTACCCCCCTGTAAAAGTAAATAAGTCCGCCGGTCAGATATATTGCCCAGTTCCGAGGCGGCCAGGCCTGCATAATCAAGAGGGAGCGCCATAGGCTGAGCATGGAAATTACCTCCGCTGATGGTTCTTTCACTATCAAATATTATAGGATTGTCAGTAACGCTGTTTAATTCGGTTTCTGTCAGTTGCTTCAGATGAAGCCATGCGTTCCTGGAGGCGCCATGAACCTGGGGGATGCAACGAATGGAATAAGGATCCTGCACCCTGCCACACTGTGCATGAGAGGCTACCATGTCTGAGCCTTTGAGTAAGGTTTTCATCCGTTGTGCCACATGGCGTGTTCCCTGGTAAGGTCTTAAACTATGCAATTCCTCTTCGAAGGGCCTGGCTGATCCCAGAATGCCCTCCAGCGACATAGCCCCGATAATATCGGCAGCATCCAGGCAATTCTGCAGTTTCTCAACGATTTTCACAGCATATGCCGTAATAAATTGGGTTCCGTTGATAAGCGCAAGACCTTCTTTAGGCCCCAGGCTAACCGTGTTAACCCCCTCTTTTTGTAATATTTTGGAAGTATCATAAAATTGTCCCTCCTTTTTCAACTTGCCCAGCCCAATAAGCGGAAGGAAAAGATGAGCCAGTGGAGCCAGGTCGCCTGAAGCGCCAAGTGATCCCTTGGAAGGTACCAGGGGGATGTATTTTTTTTCAAATAACCAGAATATATGTTTTACCGTTTCGAGCGAGACACCTGAAAAACCGTAGCATAAAGAGTGGATTTTCAATAATAGCATCAGGCGGACAATTATATCAGGGACTGGTTCGCCTACCCCTACACTATGACTTCTGAGAAGATTTTCCTGAAGTGCTTCCGTTTTTTCTTTTGAGATGACTGTTCTGCAGAGTGAGCCGAAACCTGTGTTGATACCATAGACTACGCGCTCCTCCTTAACGATAGTGAGAACATGACGATGGCTGTTTTTTATTTTCTGTTCCGTTTCTTCATCGATCATGGGGATGATGTTACCCTGACAGATAGCCAGCGCTTTAGAGCAGGTGAGATGATTTTTACCTAAATAAAAAACCGAATCTTTCAAGTGCTTTTGAGTTTAAGTTATTGTAATTCAGTTAATCCGTCAGATATAATTTTTGCAAATATCAAAAAGTCTGTTGACAGCTTCCTTATCCTCACTGAAACGGCACCGCGTTTCTTGTCTATGTTCATAATACTTGCCTGTATTCATAATTCCAGCTTCTCCGGTAGCGAGCCATACCGGTGTGCTTGCTCCCTCATCCGGAGATTCATGTCCTCCAAATCCCAGGTCATTGCTAATGGTAGAATTGACATCACCCGGGTGACAGGCATTCACACTGATGCCCTCAGGTTTTAATAAATCCGCGTATGCAGATGAAAGCATCCTGTCGGCTTGTTTCGATTGCCGGTAAGCTGAGTTATTGTCATATCTTCTATTTTTAAATTCGAGGTCATCGAGATCAAGACCGCCTGCCCAGTAACTTGCCATATTGACGACCCTTGCGGGGCTGCTTTTTTTCAGGTAGGGCAAAAAAGCTTCTGTCATCCAATGATAGCCTAATACATTCGTGGCAAATTGCAACTCAATTCCATCCTCATTCTCCTGTCTGGTACGTGGAGCTGTAGCCGCATTGTTGATAAGCACATGCAGGGGCTTGTCCCAATTTTTTGCGAACCTGAAAATCTGATCTTTGTTTGAAAGGTCGGCAAGTGTATATTCAGCGGTATTGTTGCCAGTGATATGTTCAATAGAAGCGAGTAGTTCTTCCGCTTTATTTTTGTTTCTGGCCACAAAAAATACGCGATAAGCAGGTCTTTTAAAAATATTCAGAACAATAGCTTTTCCAATAGCGCCCGTGGCCCCGGTTACCAGTACAAATTGTTTATCTTCCATATAAAATATTTCTAGTTTCCAAAACATCTATAAGATAAAAAAATATTTCTGGTTGGTAAACCTATTAAATACCTTTTTGAATTTTAATTATTGAGATAATCTAAATGGATTTCCGGGGTAATGTTGATTATCTTTGGAGGAAGATAATCATTTTTTGGGAGGTCAGGAGAAAAAAATATCATCCGAAAGGGTTGGATGGGTTTCCATTGCAACCAATATCTTTTTATTTATAATCAAGTACTGGGTAGGCTTAATCTCAGGTTCCATTGCCCTTATTGCGGATGCCTGGCATACGCTTTCCGATTCCCTTACATCCATTGCCCTTATCGTCGGGTTAAGGATCTCCAAATTACCTCCTGATAAGGAACATCCTTACGGACACGGACGCGCCGAGTTGATCAGCACCCTGCTAATTGGCATTATCCTGGGTATTATCGGGTTGGGCTTCTTGAAGGAGTCTGTTGAAAGGTTGGTTGAACAGGAATCTGTTCAATTTGGTTTCTGGGCTAAAGCAGTAACCATACTATCAATTCTTGGCAAGGAAGCGCTGGCACAATTATCTTTTTATGTGGGAAGAGTGAATGGCTCTCCAAGCTTACGTGCCGATGGCTGGCATCATCGAAGCGATGCCTTATCTTCAATAATCATTCTTCTGGGGATCTTTTTTGGACGTCATTTCTGGTGGCTTGATGGTGTGCTTGGGTTAGTCGTTTCCGGGATCATACTTTTTTCCAGTATTGATATCATCAAAAAAGCCTGGGGCGACATTCTTGGTAAATCGGTAGATGACGGAACGGAAGAGCGATTAAAAAGACTTATCGACGGTATGTTTAACAGGGAAGTGTTTTTACACCATGTCCATATGCACATTTACGGTGATCATAAGGAGTTGACGTTTCATATTCGGCTGCCCTCCGACATGACTTTAAAGGAGGCGCATGAAATAGCGAATAAGATTGAGGAGAAGGTAAGAAGGGAAATGAAAATAGAGGCTACCATTCATATGGAGCCTCTATAATAACGTGGTATGAATCAGTGATTTTAAGCTTCTTTGGTCTTACAGGTTTTTAAGCCAAATGGTGCGTATAGCGGACAAAAGCTCACCAGGCTGGTTAGCAGGAATACGGCTGATAAAACCAGTAAGATAATGCCTAATGTACCACTTATAATGCCTTGTACGTACAAAATGATCATTACAAGTGCAATAATCGTTCTAACGATCCTGTCTGCGGTCCCCATATTTTTTTTCATAATCGGTTATTTTTTTGGTTATATATGTAAAGTAAAGCTCCCCTAACGCCGGAGTCAGAGCTCCACTTTACGCTGTCGGCAAGTGAAGAGACGGCAAAATGCACCATGACGTTGAGACACCCTGGCTCCACAGATGAGCATATTGCCTTTAAGGTACGTAGTTCCCAGTACTGATTCTACAGAAGGAATGTTTCTCCTCAGCAGGTGGAGG
>CAZYDB010000276.1:0-6309 GCA_964645995.1 uncultured Roseivirgaceae bacterium | reverse complement strand
CGCGGCGTCGGCCTCCACGAAGGTGAGCGCCGTCGCGAAGAGGATCAGCGAGAGTGCCGCAGCGTAGCCAAAGCGCGACTTCCGGAAAAAGGTGAAGAAGATGTACCGGAATCCGGATGATAAGGTCTTGGGTGGTGTTGCCAGTGGTGCGGCTGCTTATTTCGGGGTTGATGTGGTCGTGATCCGGTTGCTCTTTATCTTGCTTATCTTTTTCGGTGGCACGGGCCTGATCCTCTATATCATTTTATGGATCATTTTACCTGAGGCGATCACTATTACCGATAAGATGGAGATGCAGGGAGAGCCTGTTACGCTGAGGAATATTGAAACGAATATTAAAAAAAGTCTTAAAGTTTCGGAAGGTGAAGAAGAGTCGATCTGGACCAGGATATTATTATTCCCCTTTCGTTTGATTGCGGCCTTGATTAATTTTCTTTCCAAAGCCCTTGGACCCATTGCCACCTTTTTTGTAGAAGCAGTCAGGGTTTTATTCGGATTGATTCTTGTGTTATCCGGCATAGCGCTGACACTTGCAATAATAGTATTGCTGGGAGCTGCTTTTGGGGTGATGACAGGAGGTTTCCTTGTTGACGCGGTCGATTTCCCGGTAGCCCTGATCAGGGATGAGATCACCACCCTGCCAATAATCACGGCATTTCTTGCAGGGTTGATCCCTCTAATTTTCCTGGTAATCCTCGGTGTTTCCATTATTACCAGAAACCTGCTGTTGAATGCCAGGCTGGGGTGGTCATTATTCGCCTTGTGGGTGATCAGTCTTATAGTAATCCTGTTCACTATACCGCCTCTTGTCGGCCATTTTACCAGGGAAGGGGTACATACAGAGGTCGAAAATTTATCTGTTCCGGATAATAAAACCGTATATCTGGATGTCCGGCAGGTTGGTATGGAGGATTATGAGGTGACGACCTTAAGGCTTCGCGGTCATGAGGATTCACTGTTCCGCCTTGAAAAACGCTTTGAGGCAAGGGGTAAGTCCAGGCAGGATGCAATCGATAATGCCAGGATGGTTACCTACCGGGTGGCCGTTGAGGATTCGCTTGTAACCTTTGATTCCAATATACAATTCAGTGAGGGTGCTAAATTCAGACAGCAATCCCTTGAAATGACGCTCCATATTCCCTGGAACAGGCCTTTTCAGATGAATGACGACCTCAGGTATATCATCCGGAATACCATATATTATTACGGTTTCAATGTTTACCAGATGGAAGGGAACACCTGGATGTTCACCCCGGAAGGGCTCAGATGCATTACCTGCCCGGATTCTGATACAGAGCCGCTAGACGCTGACCTCGGATATATCGATGGCGGCAATTCCAGGTCGTTTGATATCAGCGGTTTCGAGGGTGTCAAAATCAGCAGTATCTTTAATGGAGAGATCATACAGGGCGATGACTGGAAGATAATACTGCAGGGCGAAGAGCGGGATCTGGACGACGTCGTAGTCAGGATGCTGAATGATGATCTGGAGTTTGATTTCACCAGGGATATATCAGATTGGGATACGGAGAGAGAGAAGGTGAAGGTATTCATTACCATGCCTGATCTTGAAACCCTTGAACTAAGTGGCGCGGCCAGGGTGTCGGTAACCGGCTTTGAAGAAAATTACCTGCAACTGGATCTGGCCGGAGCTTCATCGGCCGATATAGATGTTGAAGTCTCCGATATCGATATCGAGATGGACGGGATGTCCAGTCTTACGTTATACGGCAGGGGCGAGCGCCTGGAGGCAAATATTGCCGGGGCGTGTAGCCTTGATGCTTTCGACTATGATGTGGACTACGCCCAGGTAGATGCAAGCGGGCTCTGCACCATAAAGCTGAGTGTTGCGGAGGAACTGGAGATAGATGCTTCCGGCGGCAGTGAGGTTCGGTACCGGGGAGATCCCATGCTCAAAAGTCAGCGAAGTTCAGGAAGCAGAATTATTAAGGATTAAAGATTAAAACATAGAAAATCATGAGAGAAAATACATTCAGAACACATCAGAAGATCCTGGGCGCTATCTTTATTGCCTATTGCTCCATCAATCTGATTGGGGGATTAATGCTGCTTGCTGCAATGAATATTGCCGGCATTTTTGTTAATGAAGTTGATGTCCTCCAGGTCATCAGCGTTTTCAGCCGGTTGATAGGCGGTATCCTGCTGGTCTCCTCTATCCCGGGAATTATTGCCGGCATTGGATATGTGCAGGAAAAAGACTGGGCTAAAAACCTCGGGTTGATTATCGGTATCGTTTATTTGTTGTTTATTCCAATAGGCACGGTGATAGGGATCTATACTATTTGGCTTTCTTCACAACAAGTGATTAAGGAAAAAGAGCCCAGGTATGCTACTGACCTGATAAAGGAGGCAACAAGTTAACCCGGAGTTTTTATCGTTATGGTTTCGTTTAAAAAGTAAACAGGGAAATGAGGAAACAAGGGAGACACCGTTTGGGTGTGGGCATACAGTGTGATTTTAACTTATAGCTCGTTAGTGGGCGACCCCATCCTCGCTCTTCAACCCTTATTCCTCATTCCTGATATTATCTCTCCCAAAGTCTGCCAGCGTACAAGCCCACGAAAACTTTTGGAGAGATCCGTTTTTCGGCATCCTCATCTCTCATGCCGCCTGCTTCCGGCCTGGTACCAAAGGTTACGCCTGCAGGTGACTGTCCGCCGGAAAAAATGACATGAATTTTACGGGTTAATTGATAAATATTAAGTACCTGGATTTAAAATTGGTGGGATTCGAATCTTTTCAATGGTTATAAATAAAGCAGAAGGAAGATTGCAGGGATCAGGATCCCTGCAATCAGGTACCATTTACCCCTTCCGGTCATCCCTTTCTTTCCCTGGATCATGAATAGACCCGTGAAGGCCATGATTACCAGGGCCCCGCCATAGGTGTCGGCAAACCAGGTCCACAGGAATTTTGGGTTATTATAATGCAGGAAATTAAATTCATAAAACACCGGTCTGCGGGAAACGGTTTCAACAACCCCCATACCATTTTCGATATTGATTGTAACGGAGCCTCCTTTAACGAATAATTTCAAAAGATCCGGGCGGGGATAGTAATGACTTTTATACTGGTTCCCAACATTAATATTCGAAAGCAATTTTTTTGATTCCTCTTTCGACAGGTCTCCCTGTACCAGGGAGGGGTCAATAGATATTTCTTCATTTCGAATATGATAGCTGGGATCCCAGTCGTCGATATGATTGAGTGCAATACCGGAAAGGCCATAAATGATGGACATACCAAAAAACAGATAACCTATATCCCGGTGAAGGGCCCTGTTTAATTTTCGCCACTTCATTTAGAAAGGTCAATTCTCTTTGAAACTTGTCCCGTCAAGCCAGTAGCTGATCAGCCGGTCTTCACCGCTTTCTTCAAGGCGCTTTCGCATATTATTGATCTGTTCTGTATTTTCTTCCTCTTCCATCTCGTTATGTTCTTCATGCATACCTTCCCCTGCAGGGTTTTCATTTTCCCATTTTGCGAGGTAATCTTCATCGATCACCTGTTTACGGAATATGCCTTTCACCGTGATTTCATTCCCTTCAAGTTCCCTTTCAAACTGGTTGATATCTCCTGTTGCTTCCACCCTGATCATAACATTTGTTTCAGGGGAGGTAAGGTGAAGCCGCTTGCCGGAGTGTTTACATACATGTGTGACCAACCCGGAGATCAATATCTCCTTTTCGGCATACTGGTCGGGAGCATCCAGTATATCATCTACTTTTACGGCATTGGTAGTGTTAATATTGTTATCAGCAATAGTATTTTCTCCTGTCTGCTGATTCTGCTGACAGGAAAATATAAAAATCAATGATAAGAGGGCGAAATATTGTAAGGTTTTCATAGACTTAATATTTGTTTTATAAATACCAGTATTGAAAATATATTCGTTTGATTTATCAATAACTGGATAAATAATTATTTTTATTCAATCAGGCTGTTAAATTAACAATGTTTTTAAATCAAAAAGATGATTATCATCAGTTTTAAAAGAAACCAAAGATAAATATTAATTATGCAAAATTTATTCTTCATGGTAACGGCGATGTTTTTATTATTTGCCTGTGCCATGCAAAAACCAGTTACTGAAGGTATCCGTGGGGAGGTGCTCTGGTTTGAAGGTGATCTTATGCCCGGAATTGACAAGCCTCCTGTTGAAGGCCAGCCCGTCATCAGGGAAATATTTTTTTATGCACCCACCCATGTTTCGCAGGCAAGGCAGACGGATCATGTTTTTTATGATGACATAGAGACTCCCCTGATCAAAAATGCCAGGTCTGATGAACAGGGAGTATTTGAAGTGAGTCTGGATCCTGGCACCTATTCAGTTTTTATTAAGGAGCCTGAAGGTTTATTTGCTAACCGGTTCAATGAATTTGGGTTGATCAATCCAGTTAAGGTAAATCCCGGTGAGGTCACCGGTATCAGGATCAGGATCGACTACATGGCCGCCTACTGAAATATACTTTTATCAAAAGGCATCATTTTACCCTTCTTAGCACTTTCCCGGGCCAGTTCGATGGCATATACGTTCCACAGGGATTCCATTGCCGGTACTTCCAGAGGTTTTTTATTTCGTATAGCCTCGTAAATATTATCATAAAAGGAAAGATAATTTCCGGGTTCTGATTCCACTCTTCCCCTGAAAGGCAGGGTGTTTATCGTTGTATTAAGAATGCCCCAGAGGCCTTCAGGCTCCACCCCCCATCCGGCAGTTCCGGGAATAAGGCCCGCTTTCAGGTCAGCTTCCTGTTTGTCGAGTCCGTATTTTACAAAAGAACCTTCCGTTCCATGCAGGACAAACCGCGGATAGGGTTCCCTGACCAGGTAGCTTGAGTGGACCCTTGCCTTAACACCCTCGTAATGCAGGGTAATATCAAAGTAATCGTCAACCCTGGTGCCGGAACGTATCTTTCTTATGTCTCCCCAGACACCTGATGGCGCCCCGAAAAGGACGAAGACCTGGTCGATCAGGTGAGGGCCCAGGTTATACAGCAATCCCGATCCCGGGCCGCTTTCTTCCTTCCACGTATTTTCCTGGATATAATTTCTGTACCGGTCGAAGTTACCAACAAACTCCACGACCCTTCCCAGGAGTTTTTCGTTAATGATCTTCTGCACCGTGAGGAAGTCGCTATCCCAGCGTCGATTCTGGAAAGCGCTCAGCACCTTCCCTTTACGGGCAGCCAGCGCTACCAGTTGGAGGCCTTCTTTTACCGTGTTGGTAAAGGGCTTTTCCAGCACCACATGTTTCCCGGCTTCAAGGGCGGCCCGGGCCATCGGGTAATGTGTTTCATTGGTTGCATTAACAATCACCAGCTCAATGGCATCATCTTTCAGTAAATCGTCGAATGATCTTACCACCTCTGTTTGCGGATAATGAGCCTTGGCCGTGTCTTTGGTCCGCTGAAGCACTGACTTAAGAAGAAAGCCCGGATGAGCCTGCAGGAGTGGTCCGTGAAAAACCAACCCTGACATGCCGAAGGAGGCCATTCCTGTTTTTATCGGTTGTTCCTTATTCATTGTATGGATCTTTTTAATAGACAGGGGTAAAGCCTTCAATCTTCAACCGGATCCTGTATAATCCTGTTCTGGCGGTAGCGAATAATGTTTTTCCGTCCTCCTCACCAAAGCAGATATTGGCGGGTAGTTCCGGGAAGCGGATAAGTCCCAGCCAGGTCCCGTTTTTATCATAGATGAGCACGCCTCCCGGCCCCGTACAGTAAACATTTCCTTCCCTATCGACGGCCATCCCGTCGGGTGATCCTTTTTCGAGGCTGCCGGAAGCATCGGCGAACAGCTTTTTGCTTTTGATGCTACCGTCTTTTTTTACTTTATAACTGACCCAGTACCGTTCATCGGTCATTTTGTCCAGGTTAGCGACATACAACCATTTTTCGTCAGGGGAAAGGACGATACCATTCGGGCTGGAAAGGGAATTATCCAGTAAAGTTACCTTGCCATCATTGTAGCGGTAGATGCCCTGGTAAGGTATTTCTTTCGCCGGGTCCTTTTCCTGTCGCGGAAGGCCCCATGCCGGATCCGTAAAATAAATGGAGCCGTCGCTTTTGATGACCAGGTCGTTGGGGCTGTTGAATTTTTTCCCTTCATATCCGGAGGCTAACGTTTTATACTGATTATCCTTTCCCGCAATTGCCAGTTGTCTTTCACCGTGTTGGCATAAGATCAGGCCCTGACGGGTTAATGCCAGGCCGTTCGACTGCCCGCTGGGCTCCATAAATACCGTAACCCCCTTGCCTTCCTGCCAGGCATAGACCCTATTGG
>CAZYDB010000275.1:0-6355 GCA_964645995.1 uncultured Roseivirgaceae bacterium | reverse complement strand
ATAAATGACTTCCATTCGTTAAAAGTATTGATCTCAGTCATTGGATATCCCAGGCCGGTATAGTATTCTCTCAGGTATTCCCTGTCCTCCTCTTTCACCAGCGCAATAAATTTACCATCAACTATTGGGTCGGGCATCCCCGTTCCATATTGCTGTTTTGTATGAATGAACTCATAGGTAAATCCACTAATTATATTTTTTTCTTCCGACTCGATCAGTATCCCCGTAAAATAATCCTTATTGCGGCCCAGGTTAAATTCAATACCTGCCATATCATTTATTGGAAACTGGTAGTATGCGGTTATATCATATTCTTTGATCTTTGAATTGACCGCAAGATCCAATATTCCGAGGTGCTCCCCGGCGGCATTGAGTGCTTCCCCCTCATTACCCACCTGTGCAGAACCTTTTCCGAAAAACACAGCCCAATAATCAACGCCTACTTTATTGCCATTTTTATTTTCACCGCCGTACATGGCATAATGAGCAATACCTACCATGGGGTTAACCGGAATATTACGGGTCCGTATGTAGGCAAATTTTTCGTGAGTGAAGGGTTTGTTATAAGGACTATGATCCAGGCGGTCCTTATCCAGCCAGCCATGATTCAATGCTCCCTTAACCTGCAAGTAGCCTTCTGAAAAAGGCACATCCACCCAGTCATAGAACCCAATCCCAATACGGGGAACAGGTTTGGCATTATTGCTTATTAGAAATGAACCGCTGGATAACTGATCACTGTATTGCCCCAGGGTATATTCCTGCCTTCCGGCAATGAGTTTTAAAGGGCCAAACGCCACATTCATATATCCCTGATAAAGAAAACTCTCATCCAGGTTCCTTTTTATGGCAACATCCAACCCTGATTCAATTTTCAAATATTTACCGAATTGCAGGGGTAGACGAAACCCGGGCATTATTAGCAGATCATGTATGCTATCATTAAAAATACCATAGCGGTTACTTTCAATATAATGCGTCGGATATCCTTCCGTACTGATATTACCAACTGCCTTTAGGCGATAGGTGAGAGTATCAAGACCGGCATATCCTCTTTGAAAAACTAGAATAAAAAGAATAATATAACTTACTTTGCGAATCATTATTTTCAGGAATATTATTAGATAGCGTATTTTTTATCATATAATCATTGTCTCAAAAATACGTTTTTTTATCTCATGAATATTTTGAAAATATGATTTTATATTTAACATCAATGATGTTCATTATTCATTTTTTTGATCTTTACCATGACATACCAGGTATTAGTTGACCTTGGCAAACTAAAAAGATTATATTCCGGACTAGGGCAGTATTCCCTGTATTTTGGGAAAACACTTTCCAGAACTTATTATGAAGATCTGCATTGGAATTTCCTCACGCCTTCGCGATTTATAAAAAAATTTGGAAACCAGTGGCACTATGAAAATCTATCCTTTCAACGAAGATACTTCCCTGCTTCCTGTAAACCCTACCATCTCTGGCATGCTATTCACCAGGATTCAGCCTATTTTCCAGGCAATATTGACATCCCCTATATTTTAACCATTCACGACCTGAATTTCCTTAAAGAAAAAAACAGCTTTATTGCCGGTCAGCGATTGCGCAAACTTCAGGAAAAAGTCAACAGGGCATCAATAGTTACTTTTATATCACATTATACCGCTTCGGTTGCCTTCAAACATCTTTCACTGGAGAAAAAGAACACCCGCGTCATATATAACGGTGTGGACATTGAAACCGGAAAAAAAGTGAAAAAACCGGCATTCCTGCCAACCGGCAAATTCCTCTTTAGTATTGGCATGGTGTTAGAAAAAAAGAATTTCCATGTATTGATTGATCTCATGCAATATCTCCCTGATTATAATCTGATCATTGCCGGAGATAAATCTGATTTCTATGCACATAGAATTGAACGGGAAATAAGGAAAAGAAAACTTGAAAAGCGTATCCTACTGCCGGGTATTATCACACATGAGGAAAAAATTTATTTATATAAACACTGTGAAGCGTTTGTGTTTCCCTCAAAAATGGAAGGATTCGGATTACCGGTAATTGAAGCGATGCGCTTTGGCAAGCCTGTATTTACCTCAAATTTCTCGAGCCTGCCTGAAATCGGTGATCAATATGCTTTTTACTGGGATAGCTTTCAACCGGAAGCTATGCATGCTGTATTCAGTCAAAAGATGAGTTTATTTAAGAAAAATCGCAGGGAATTATCGGAAAACATGATTGATTATTCTCGCCGGTTTAAATGGGAGGAGAGCATCTCGCGATACACAGCATTATATGAACAGGTAATACAGGAACATTACGACAATCAGTTTAAATTATCTCCCCTTCCTGTAACCGGAAAAAGTCAGGCTTCCTTAAAAAAATTACGGGTTCTGCATCTAAGCTCAGAGGCTTCCTGGCGTGGAGGGGAACAACAGATAGCTTATCTTATTGAGGAGCTGTCCGGTAAAACTGAAAATTTTATCGCCTGCCGCAAAGGATCCGAATTTGAAAAGCACTGTAAACAGAAAAAATGGGAATATCATAGCCTTGATTTCAGCTCCCCTATTGACCTGATAACAGCCGGACAAATCTCCGAACTATGCAGGAAATATGCTATCGATATTCTTCATCTGCATACCAGTGTAGGGCATACGCTGGGAGTGTTATCAACCTGGTTTGGACATCAGGCCAGACTGGTATTGTCGCGAAGAGTGGATGTGCCGATCAAGAAAAATGCCTTTTCACGCTGGAAGTATAATCATTACAGGATAGAGAGGATACTTACTGTTTCTGACGCCATAAGGCATATCCTTAATGAGACCCTGGTAAATCAAAATGTAGCCCGAACTGTCCATTCTGGCATCGATTACAGAAAATTCAACCTCCATAAGCCGAAAAAGATATTAAAAGACCAGTACCACCTTCAAGAGAACCAACTATTGGTAGGCAATACTTCCGCTTTGGCTGATCATAAGGATTATTACACCTTTATCGACACCGCAGCCTATGTTATCAATAAAGGAAAGGATGTAATTTTTTTTATTATTGGTGAAGGTCCGGAAAGAAAAAACATTGAAAGGTACATAGAACAAAAGAATCTTACTGAAAGGGTCCTCCTAACCGGGTTTATATCAAATATAGAAAATGTTATTCCCGAACTTGACATCTTCCTGATGACCTCCAAGACGGAGGGCCTGGGTACCAGCATACTTGATGCTTTTGCCGCTGAGGTGCCAGTGGTAGCCACTCGTGCAGGTGGAATACCAGAGATGGTGAAGAATGAAGATACGGGATTATTAGCCAATGTTAAAGATTTCAAAAGCCTTGGCGACAATATCATCCGGTTGATCAACGATCGCAAACTCCGGCAACACCTAACCTCTCGGGCCAAAGATTTTTTGATCGAAGAATATACCAAGGAAAAAACAGCTGAAAGAACCTTCCGTACTTACCAGGAAATAATCAATATTTAAGAATGAAGGCCAGTATAATTATCGCTTTTTACAATAAGATCAACTTTCTGAATCTTGTACTGGCCGGATTTAAACGCCAAACAGAAAGTAATTTTGAGATTATTATCGCCGATGACGGATCGTCCGAAAGTATTGTAAAGGAAATTAAAAGCACTCTTCAGGATCATCCTTTCCCTGTAAAACATATATGGCATGAAGATAAAGGATGGAGGAAAAATATCATACTGAATAAAGCCATCCAAAAAGCTTCAACTGATTATCTGATCTTTATAGATAGTGACTGTATTCCTCATCGCCATTTTATCCGGGAACACCTGATAAACAGAGAGAGTGGTAAAATCCTGTCCGGCAGACGCGTCAACCTTACAGACCGGATCTCACAAAATCTGACCCCGTCTATGGTTGCAGAGGGCTATCTTGAGAAAAATACCATCAAATGGCTATTAATGGGACTGAAGGGGAAGGTCACACATGCGGAAAAAGGGCTTTACCTGCCCTTTCTAAGGACTTTTCTAAATCATAAAAAAAAGGATCTCCTGGGTTGTAATTTTTCAATATATAAAACTGACTTTCTCCGGATCAATGGCTTTGATGAGCGCTATCTTAAACCCACGGTTGGCGAAGACACTGATGTGGAATATCGGGCCGGAAGAGCAGGACTCTTGCTGAAAAGTGTACGCAACCTGGCTATTCAGTATCATTTATTCCATAAGAAACTCAGCAGAAAAAACGATAATTATCTGATATTGGAAAAAACCCGGTCTGAGGGACTAAGTTGTACCCCTTTCGGAATAATTAAAGAAAACCCGGCGCATTAATTTTACTCCTAGTATTTTTGCCCACAGTATCTAGCATGATTTGATGAAAACACTCTGGAGAATACTTTCCTATGCAAGGCCATTCAGGCTATATATGCCGCAGTACATGATATTTGCTTTCCTGGGTGTCGTTTTCGGACTGATCAACCTTACCTTGCTGAAACCCTTGTTCGATATCATCTTTAACCAGCTCGATCCGGAAACTTTTCGGGACTATTCCAATCAGCCGGAATGGGAGTTTTCCATTAACACGGTCATCCATACTTTTTATTTTTACTTTATCAAGGCGACCCATGAATTTGGACAATTTGGCTCACTTATTTTTGTTTGTATCATTATTATCGGGGCCAACTTATTAACAAATCTTTTTCGTTATTTGTCCATGATCATGCTTGCGATCATGCGATCCCATACCGTAAAACATATCAGGCAGCATATTTTCGGCACGGTAAGCCGATTGCACCTGGGGTTTTTTTCCAATGAAAGGAAAGGGGATATCATGTCCAGGATCACTAATGATGTTCAGGAAATTGAAAACTCCATAACCCTGGCGCTGGAAGTGGCTTTCCGGGACCCGGTGACGATCATATTATCTTTCGCCTACCTGTTCTGGCGCTCACCAAGCCTCACCCTCTTCACCCTGATCATGCTTCCTGTCGCCGGTTGGATCATCACAATCATCGCGAAGAAACTAAGAAAAACTGCCAAAATAACCCAGGAATCACTAGGCCGGATTGTCAATCAAACGGACGAGATGATTTCGGGACTCAGGATCATCAAAGCCTTCAATGCGGCAAAATTTATTAATAAACAATTTAAAAAAGAAACAGATGATTATGCCAACACCTATGTCTCATATGCCAGGAAAAGAGAGTTGGCATCCCCTCTTTCTGAATTTGTAGGGGTCTTGTTCGTTGGAGGCATCCTTATCTACGGTGGTTATCTGGTCTTAAACCAGCAATCAAACATGAATGCTTCCGGTTTCCTGACTTATATTATAATTTTCGCACAGGTACTTAATCCGGCAAAAAATATTTCCAAGGCTATTGCTAACGTTCAACGGGCAATAGCTTCAGGAGACAGGATCTTCGGTGTTACCGATACGCAACCAGTTATTAAAAGCAAGCCCAATGCTATCCGGGTTGATCAATTCAATAATGAAATCAGATTTGATAATGTATCCTTTGCCTACGAACATACTCCTGTTCTGAAAAGTATCAACCTCACCATTCCAAAAGGTAAGAACATCGCTCTGGTGGGACCGTCCGGAGGAGGAAAAACAACTATGGCCGATCTTATTCCCAGGTTCTATGATATAACATCAGGCCAGCTTTTGCTGGACGGCATTCCGATCCGGGATATCGAATTGAAATCATTGAGAGATCTGATGGGTATCGTATCCCAGGAGTCGATTCTCTTCAATGATACTATTTTTAACAATATCGCCTTTGGTCTGGATCATGCCAGTGAAGAGGATGTGATGCAGGCCGCCAGAATCTCTAATGCCCACGATTTTATTTCAGAAATGGATAAAGGCTATTATACCAATATCGGTGAAAGAGGCATGAAGCTTTCAGGCGGACAACGACAACGGATCAGTATTGCGAGGGCTGTCCTTAAAAACCCACCCATCCTTATTCTTGATGAAGCCACATCGGCACTCGATTCAGAATCCGAAAAACTGGTTCAGGAAGCATTGAACAACCTGATGAAGAACCGGACAGCAATCGTCATTGCTCACCGGCTCAGCACCATTCAAAATGCGGATAAGATCATTGTTATACAACAGGGATTGATCATCGAAGAAGGAACCCATGCAGCACTGATCAAAAAAAACGGGCTTTATAAAAAACTGAGTGAAATGCAGTCCTTTTCATAAATAAAACAGGTTGCTTTTTAATGGTTTATACTTTTTTGATTATCTTAATGCACACGTGTGAAATTATTTTTTTTAACTGGAGCACATGAAAATCAATAAAAATTCTTTCGGGATCGGCGACCGATTTGCTCAGCAGGGGAATGCTCAGCTCAAGGCTTTTAAGCTAGCACTGGATTTCAATGTTGACC
>CAZYDB010000274.1:1120-6376 GCA_964645995.1 uncultured Roseivirgaceae bacterium | reverse complement strand
GGAAAGGTATAAACAGAAAACCGCCATGCAGTCAGCTAAAGATTGAGGAGAACGATTATTTCGGCTTACTGCCGGCCACCGCCACATCAGACACCACAGGGGCTGTCACCATAAAACCGGCAGAAAACGAATGAGCATCCCGGAAATAATCTATTGTGCGGGAACATTGGTTTGGGGGTCCGATACCGGCTGCGTGACTTGCCTGAAAAAGGTGTATAACGGGAAAAAAGTAAGTCATGAGTCCCGTTCTAAAAAAGTTTACTGATTTGTGCAGGTTCCCGGTTGCGTAGTTGCGCAGTCGAAACCTCTCGATACATCCCCCACCCTCAATCCCCATTGCCATAATTGTACCGTTATTTCAATTCAATTATGGTGCGATTGAAGGGGCGTTGGTTTGATAGCATATTCAATTTGGAAAATTATTTCAATTCCATTATGTTGCGATTGAAGGTGCTATTGTTACAATACAGTAGTTGTGGCCAATGTGAGAAACTAACGGATAACTGACTTTGAACCATGAACCCATAAAAGTATCTTTGTGATATGGAGATAAAAACAGACTTATACTTAGGAGATTCTAAAAAGGAACTGAAAAAGCTGCCGGACAATTCCGTTGATCTGATATTCACCTCTCCTCCATATGCTGACCAGCGAAAAAATACTTATGGTGGGATTCATCCGGACAAATATGTTGAATGGTTTTTGCCCATTTCTGAACAACTTCTTCGAGTATTAAAACCAACCGGCTCATTCGTTTTGAATATAAAGGAACGGGTTACAAATGGTGAAAGAAGCACTTATGTAATGGAACTCATCCTTGAAATGAGAAAACAGGGTTGGCTATGGACAGAAGAATATATTTGGCACAAGAAAAACTGTTATCCGGGAAAATGGCCCAACCGATTCCGAGACTCTTGGGAACGGCTGCTCCACTTCAACAAGGACAAAAAATTCAATATGTACCAGGATGAAGTCATGGTTCCTATGGGTGACTGGGCAAAAACCAGACTGAAGAACTTGAGCGACACTGACAAAACCAGAGACGAATCGAAAGTAGGAAGCGGATTCGGGAAAAACATTTCCAACTGGCTTGAAAGAGATATGGTCTATCCGACAAACGTTCTTCACCTTGCAACTGAGTGCAATAACAAGAATCACAGTGCCGCCTTCCCAGAAGGTCTGCCTGAATGGTTTATCAAGTTATTCACCAAAGATGGTGACACCGTACTTGACCCTTTTATGGGTTCAGGAACCACCAACTTAGTTGCCAATAGAATGAAAAGGAATTCTGTCGGAATTGAAATAGTCCCTGAATATTATGAAATGGTAAAAAGCCAAATACAGCCCGTTGAGCTTTACCTATTAGAACCAAAGACAAAATATGAAAAAGCTAAATCTAACGGACGTATCACAGTACGTTGAAGATAATATAGGCGTATTTCACCAAAAGAGAATTTCAAGTTTAGACACGCTGAGTCTTTCAAAGGTTTTAAGAAGAAAGAATCCGTATTTGTTCAAAGCAAAGTATGTCCTTACCTCCGAAGAAATTGTTAAAGGACTTGTTGAGGCCCATATTTCATCAAATGAAGAAACCATTTTTGGTGACTGGCTTGAAGGACTTGCCATTTTTATCAATGAAAAAGTTTACAAGGGCTGGAAATCCGGTATTGCTGGAATTGACTTGGAGTTTGACAAAGATGGCAGACGGTATATTGTCAATATCAAATCCGGACCGAACTGGGGTAATAACAGCCAGATTTCCAAAATGGTTTCCGACTTCAAGACAGCTAAAAGGACGTTAAGGACAAGCAATTCAGGCCTGAATATTTCTGCTGTCAATGGCTGTTGCTATGGACGGGACAACAACCCCGACAAAGGGGACTATTTCAAATACTGTGGACAGACCTTTTGGGAATTTGTCTCTGGTGACAATGACCTATATACCGAAATCATTGAGCCACTCGGGCATAAAGCCAAACAAAAGAATGACGAGTTCTTAAAATCATACTCGCAAATGATAAACAAATTCACCAGAGAATTTGGCAATGACTTTTGTAACAAAAGTGGTGCAATTGAATGGAAAAAGTTGGTAAGATTCAACTCATCATCGACACCTCAGATTAAGCAAAAATAACAACACTGGCCCCGACAGCACCAAAGAAAACATGGGGCGGACAGTGCTTTTCGCAAGGATTGTTCCCCGTAGCAAATTTTCGTTTCGGTAGACAAGTAATCGCTTCGAAAAGCCGCACGTTTCTTAGCTGCAAAACGTTAGTCGGAACAAGGATTTCAATTCCATTATGGTGCGATTAAAGGAAAAAGACCCTGAAAAACCGGATCAATTTTAACTTCGGAGGGATTTTCCATAACCTGCATCACAATACGTACATCCGGAAGATTACTTTAACCCCGATTATTTATAAACTATCCTCAAAATAAACCGTCTTTACCATTTAAAATATTTATTATCAGGTAGTTATATAACGGGGTAAACAAGCGGGCCACTGAATGATCGGCCGGCTTCCGGTACCCGGGTTACTTTCATGCGCACAGGGCAAATGCATCAGAATTAGAATTTATGGCCAAGACTGAAGGAAGGCGAGGGTGTCGCCGGCCAGCTAACGAAGAGATTGATACCGGCCCTGAAAAACAACCCCTTTTTTTTCTGGTACCGGTACATCAACGGGATCATTAAGGCAGGAACATCCCGGTACAGCCTTGATTCGTATCTTTCAAGCCGGTAAACCCCGCCAATGCCGTATTCAAAATGATGCCTTTTTAAGGGCCCGGTAACCCAGGTCATCGTCAGTGGAATGGAAATGGTGGATTCGAAATCAGGATATATCCCCAGCCTTAAGGAGGCTCTCCTTTTTTTGCCCAGCACCCTTTCGTAGTTGATTGAAATAAATCCCGTACTGAAATCCGCCCTTACCAGATATACCTCGGCATAAATGCCGTTCCGCCGGACTTCCGAAAGACCGGCCTGCGCCATTAAACCGGTCGCCGGTAATAAGATGAATAATGCGCCAATCAATAACCGCTTCATATTGCCTGATCGTTAAGATGATATATCCTATATTTCCTGCCTTAAGGCCGGTGGATCACAAGGTGTCGATAAATATAAAAATAGCCAAATTCGTAATTTTAAGCCCGACGCTTCCATCGCCGTGTCAGCTTCTCTCAATTGTAATGATCCGGTTAGCCGGTTTAACACCATAAACCTTTACAGGCAGGCGCTTTCCCTTCGGAAGAAATTCATCTACAAAAAAAGTTTCAAAACTACTGAATTTCTCCAATTCGGTAGCAAAATACTCTGAGCATAGAATTACCTGGTTATAGGGATTGCATTGCTCCTGGATCCTCGAAGTAGTATTGATAGCATCCCCGTGATAGGCTATCTCCTTCTTTTTTACCCCCACTTCAGTAACCACTATTATCCCGGCATGGATGCCGGCTTTAAACTCAGGAATGAATCCGTATTTGGTCCGGTAATATTCAGCCCTTTGTTGAATTTTTTCCCTGAAACTGAAAAACAACATAACGGCGTACTGATACCCCGAATCTTTTTCGCATCGCCAGGTAAGGATCACCTCATCGCCTGCGTACTGGTAGATCTGTGCTTCATAATCCTCAATGGCAGGAGTAATGTCAATAAAGCAATCCTGGATGAGCTGGCTGTACCTGATATGGCCCAGCATCTCCGCATATTGGGTGGAGGATCTCAGGTCCAGGAACATAAAGATCCGCCTTTCTTCCACGGGCTTATAATATCTGCCGAAAAACAGGCGCACCAGGTTGCCGGGACCGAATTTTTCACTGACCTGGCGGATGAAGTTCAATAGCATCATATTGACCAGCAGGTAGATCATGATCACCAGGAAATAGCTGCTGGTAAAAAAATAAGTGCTCCGGGTAAGCGCCTCATGATGGTTATACCCATTGAGCAGGGCCGCAATATAAAAGCCCAGGAAAAGCACGATGATGGAGATGATAAAATATCCCAATGACTTTATCATGATGATGGAGCCGAAACTTATCCGGTGGAGGTAATTCTTATGATTAAGATACAGGTCCATAAATCCAACCATCACACCGCCGCTTAATCCAATAAACGAAACCTGCGCATACAGCACAAGCCATTCCTTAGGGGAGAGAATAAATACTTCTTCAGCCCAGTTAAGGCCGACAAAACGGTAAAGCAAAAAGATGTTACTTAGAATTAACCAACCGAGGATCCAGTAAAGGAGGATACCTGCATTTCTTTTAGATACCAGGGCCGCCATAAATATATTAAAGTTTAACCGGTTATCAGATCCGGATTCCCTACCGGTCTGTTTTGGACGGGAATATACAAAAACTCTTCAAAATCCCAATTCACACCACTCCCCTCATGCATCTTTCAGATCCCAAGGGCATAAGACCGCCGCGGACAGGATGGTCACCCGGATCAAAGGCTTTTTCCCGGTACCGCGAATTTATCCGGTGAGCGACTTATTAAAACCTTAGATTCATCAGGTAATTATAACTGTCACGGATACATTGCATCGGCTCGGGATGGCGGTCGATCTCAACGATATAATATTTGACGCCGGCTTGTTTTGATTTCGCAAAGATGGATTTGAAATCGATGTTTCCATAGCCCGGGCAGGTGTATAACCGCTCTTCCGTATCCTCCATATCCTTCACATGAAATAATTCATACCTGCCGGGATAGGCATCAAAGAGCGCGAGGGGGTCGCCCCCTCCTTTTTTGATCCAGTAGAGGTCCAGTTGCATGGTGACAAGCTCCGGATCGGTTTCCTGTAAAATAACCTCATAACCCCAGTCGTAACCTTCGACAGGAACGAATTCCTTGTCATGGTTATGAAAGGCAAAGCGGATACCCATCTCATTACACGTCTTCCCGACCTGGTTTAGCCGTTCCGCAGCCACCTTGAAATCATCCAGTGTTTTATTTTCCCCGCTATCCAGCCAGGGCCAGTAGCAGACGAGGTATTTTTTTCCCAAATCGATCGATGACCCGATCATTTTCCTCAGTTCATCTTCCTTGATCATCTGTGCCATGGCGCTGCCGCCGGCGAGTGGCACCAGGCCGATCTCTTTCATAAAAGCCTTGAATTCTTCCAGAGAAGGCCCCATAAAGCCTCCGAATTCATAATAGGTATAGCCGATATCGGCCACTTCCCGCAGGGCGGTCTTATAGTCCTTTTCAACTTCATCCCTGATCACGCCTCCGATCAGGCCCAGTTCCTTAAT
>CAZYDB010000274.1:0-1110 GCA_964645995.1 uncultured Roseivirgaceae bacterium | reverse complement strand
ATGCGATGCGGGCTGCTCCCACATGAGGGTATAAGCCCCGCCGAGATCAATCCCGCCGTTAATGCGGATTTCTTTAAAAAATCTCTTCTTGAAGTATCCATAGTGTGTTGGTTAAAAATGGTTTTTTTTTGACAGCCCGGATGGATCGGCCGGCCGTATCGTCCTGCGGCTGACAGCATCTTCTATACTTTTGGTAAAGCCCATGGCTTGCGGTATTCATTCCCATAATACGCCATGGCAGCTTTGTCCTTGCCGAAGTCGCCGCGCGCAAAGTCCCAGTTAACACAATGGGTTTCCGACCTGAGGGCGATATTAGCCATATGCGCATAGATAGCTACATTGCGGCCGGTCTCGACCGTGCAGCTAGGATCTTGCCGGCTCCTGATACATTCGAGCCAGTTCTTCACATGTTCTTCATGGGTCTCGCCCCTGCTGCCCTGCCGGGGGATGGCCGGTACTTTATAGGCTCCGTTTTCCAATTCAGGGAATAATTCGAAGCCTCCCCTGTCGGCAACAAGGGTGGCGTCGTTGCCAATGAAGGCAAGGCCGTAGAGACGGCCGTAAGGACCATTCTGGGTGCCTGCGGTATGCTCCCAACTGATCGAGTAATTCTTCATCTGCCAGCTTACACTCATCGTATCGAAAGTTTCATGGGCATGGCCGGGATGTGAGAAATTGCCTCCGGAGGCGAGCGCAGCCCTCGGCGGTATGTCAATATCTTTTGCCCATAAGGCCATATCGATCAGGTGAACGCCCCAATCGGTCATCAGGCCGCCGCCATAATCCCAGAACATTCGCCAGGAACCGTGAAAACGGGATTCGTTAAAAGAGCGGTCCGGAGCGGGCCCGAGCCACCTATCGAAATCTACTTCCGGGGGAGGCGCACTGTCAGCCACTTTCGGCCTGCCAACACCGTAGTTGAAGTTGGCCCATATCTGTACTTTTCTCAACTGACCGATCCCGCCGCCTTTTATCTTGCCCATGACCTCTTTCCACATGGCCCCGCTGCGCTGCTGCTGGCCGACCTGGACGACCCGGTTGTATTTCCGGGCGGCGGCAACCATCACATTGCATTCCTCAATGCTGTTGGCCATAGGCTTCTCAACGTAT
>CAZYDB010000273.1:3455-6403 GCA_964645995.1 uncultured Roseivirgaceae bacterium | reverse complement strand
ACAGGGATCCAAAAAGCGATTCAGATTCCGAGATTGGTAAAAAAAATAGTAAGACAATTTAAACCTGATGTAGTAATCTCCTGGAACCAGGGTAATGCACACTATATTATTTTAGGTTCATATTTATCAGGTGTTAGAAAAAATCTTGTTCATGTAGGTTGCGCCCCGGAGTATAAAGGTGTGTATCATTTTTTATATAATTATCTGGTTTATTTTCCGGTGTTCCTAATGGGAGGGAAAGCAATAAGCGCATCTGAATTCATTAAAACAGAATTTGAAAAATTACCTTTTTTCTCCTCAAAACACATGATTAAAGTTCCTAACTGCTTTAATGCGAGTAAATTTATCGCGGATATTGAATTTAGGAATAATGATTTGGCAGTGAATGTAGGCAACCTTGAAAAAACAAAAGACCATGAATTACTCATTCATGCATGGGGATCAGTGGCAAGAAAGCATCCTGAAAAAAAACTAAAAATTGTAGGTGGTGGATCAAGGATGGATAAATTGAAAGGTGTCATTAAAGATCTTAACCTGGAGAAATCGATTGAATTGGTGGGGCCGGTTGAAAATGTAGCGGAGTATCTCAAAGAAGCATCCGTTTTTATATTTACTTCCAGATCACAGGAAGGATTTGGTACAGTACTGCTGGAGGCCCTTGCATCAGGACTTGATATTGTTTCTGTTGACATCCCGGCAGCGCGTGAAGTGCTTAAAAATGGAAGGCATGGAACGCTTGTTAAGACCCGAGATCCATTTAAACTGGCAGAAAAAATTATTGCGGCTTTTAAAAATCCTGCTTCAGAAAAACAGAAATATATAAACAAACAATATGCCGCCTCATTCACACCTGAAAAAATGATGAGAGAGTATCTGAAGATTGTTGGAATTAATGTAACTAATTTTTTAAAATAAATATACCCTTCAATTTAGTTCAGCATGGTGAAATCATGCAATTACTTACTTCATAATACCCCTACAGGGAGTTGAATTAAATGAAACATAATTCCGGTATCGCTCTCCTGCTCCGCCGCATCGGCCCCTACCATCATGCCCGCTTTAACCATGCCGGAAGGGAACTCGATCTGCATGTGATCGAGACCCGCCCCGGAAGCGAGGAGTATCCCTGGGACGACAGAATCGCGAATCGCGAATCAAAGTCATCATACAATCAATACCGCCTCCCCATATCTCCCAATCCCGAACGCGGCTGGCGCGGCCCAAAACTCAAAAAAAAGATCGAGGCGGTGCTGACTGAGATCAACCCTGATGTGATCGTCACCACCGGCTGGGCGGATGCGGAATACCATGCTGCCTTGCTCTGGGCTAGAAAAAGAAAGATTCCCTGTGTGGTGATTTCGGATAGTACTGAATCAGATTTTAAGCGCTTTTGGATAATGGAATGGACTAAAAATAAGATTCTTAAAAACTATTCCTCTGCAATAGTAGCAGGCAAGCGTAGCCAGGATTATATTGAAAAACTCGATATGCCCTCGGATAGGATCTTTGAAGCCTGGGACGTGGTGGATAATGATTATTTTAAACGAACAGCTGTGAAATTGAAAAATGATCCCGAATTAAAAGACAAATATTTATTGCCCGATAATTTCGGTCTTTGTGTGGCGAGATTTATTCCGGAAAAGAATTTATTCAAATTGATTGATGTATTTCATGATTATATTCATAAGAATGAAACGGATATCAACTTGATTATTGCTGGGAATGGTCTATTGGAAGATAACTTAAAAACTTACACAAAAGAAAAAGGACTTGGAACGCGGGTTTATTTTCCAGGATTTATATCGTATGATGAGATTCCTTTTTTTTATGGAAATGCCAAATGGGTCATCCTTCCGAGTATTAAAGATACCTGGGGCCTCGTAATTAATGAAGCCCTGGCCTGTGAATTGCCGGTCATAGTCTCTGATAAATGCGGATGTTCTGTTGATCTTGTTCAGGATGGAATGAACGGATATATCGTTGACCCCTTGGATGATCATCAAATAGCAGAGGCTATCAGAAAAATTGAAACTGGCAATATAAAAAAATCAGATTCCGGATCTTTGACCATTATCGATTCATATGATCTGGATAGCTTTACCGAAGGGTTAAAAAATTCGGTCTATTCAGCAATGAATGAACATTCAAGGATAGACAATATAACCGGAAGATTCTTATCATATCTCATCAGCTATATCTAGTTTAATGTTCTCAACAAATGAAATATTACTGATTGTCTTTATCTCGGTATTACTGTTTAATACAGTATATCGAAATTTTCGAAAGAAAGAAGTGGATGAGCTCTGGTCACCGATCGTACTCATTTCAGTAGTTTTTTTTTATTATTTAGTTGTTGGCCCGGTAATTTCTATTCTCGAAGGGAATACCAGTGCATATACGGTCGATCATAGACCATATTTGATCAATTCCTGGATTGCGGGAGCCTTGTCGCTGGTCTCTATTCTGATAGGTTATAAATTGACAAAAAAAATACAACCTGCCAAGGCAATGATTTATGCCAAGCCGAGTAGCCATTTAATGTGGCGATATGGCTTGATTTTATTTGCGATTGGTTTTGTCTTTTTTGCAATAATCGCTGGTTCAGGATTATTAGGACAGTTGGATTTTCTCGAAGCAACCGGGGAAACACGAACCGGATACAGTGGTGCATTCCGGAATTATTTTTTATATGGCATTAATTTCTTTATACCTGCGTCAGCATTTTTAATGTATGGTTGGCTCAATAAAAGAGGCTCGATCGTTATTTTATTGTTTGCTTTGTTTATTGCGGTAGCTCTATATACAAATGCGGGTTTTAGGTATCGAATTGTATTACTTGCCTCTACTGTATTAATTTCATGGTACCTTATCCGACGCGTGAGACCGAATTTAATAGTGCTGATATTGGTGACTTTCGTATTTATCACGCTGATGGGACTGATTGGCCT
>CAZYDB010000273.1:2124-3445 GCA_964645995.1 uncultured Roseivirgaceae bacterium | reverse complement strand
GCGGAAGAAAAAACCAACTATGAACTTTTTCTTCAGGGGGTAACGGAATCCATTACTTTTCAGACTACTGGATTACTCGTTGACCAGGTCCCTGAGATCTATGATCATATTGGCTGGGATCCGGTTGTGCAATCAATTGTTTTTCCCATACCCCGAAGATTATGGCCGGAAAAACCTTCAGGTGATTATATAGAGATCATCAATCAGCTCTACCTGATCAATAATTACCTCGGCATGGGAGCGGCCGTCCTTAATTACGGGGAAATGTACCTGGCCTTCGGCTGGTGGGGGATCATTATTGGTTCCCTGATCCTGGGCTGGATCGCCAAAAAACTCTGGCTCTGGTACCTGATCAACCGGGAAAATCCACTGGCCATCGTTACCCTGGCGGTGGCCAGCAGCTTCTTCTACGTGGTGATCTCCCGGGGCTACCTTCCCCAGGTGGTCATGAACTTCTTTTTTACCGTCGGCCCCTGTCTGGTGATCATCTGGTGGGTGAATCGCAAGGCAAGGAAAAGGGGAAATGAGGAGAAGAGGAGAAGTGGAAAAGGGGATATGGGGAGAAGGGTAGAAGAGGATATGCGGACAATAATCCAATAACAGTTGTCTTCGTTTAATAAAAGGATCATACATCTTGTTTCTGATACCTCTCGCATTAACTTCGGCGTCTGGAATGTGGTCCTTGCTACCTTCCCCTGGCTCGAAGAACTCGGCTGGCAACCGGCGATCTGGTTCCCGGATACCGATGAAGAGATCCCGGAGGAAATTAAAAAGTGGGAATATCGTGCAGTAAAGAAGCCAGAAGCCAGAAGCCAGAAACCTGAAGTTCTTCCGGCTTCAGGCTTTGAGCCTGCCTTGTCGGCAGACAGGCTTTCAGCTACCATTTTCGTTTCCCACGGCACCTGGTCCTTCGCAACCAGACTCGGCCATATGGCCAAAAAGGCCGGCTACAACTGGATCGCCGTTCCCCATGGTATGCTCGAGCCCTGGTCCATGCAACAGAAATGGCTGAAAAAGAAGTTCTATTTCCAGTTCATCGAAAAACCAAGACTCCAACAGGCCGATGCCCTCATCGCCGTCGGACAACCCGAATACCAGAATCTCAAAAAACAATTTCCCAATGTCCACCATATCCCAAACGGAATTGAACCTTGTAGCCACGAATTCACGAATAAGAAAACAGATCTCTCCACAAATACACAACTTCACAACTCTACAATTCCGAAATCAACAGAAAATCCGTCCTCCCGTCTCCCCATCAACCCATTAACCTTCCTGTTTCTTTCGCGGCTCCACCACAAAAAAGGCGTTCTTCCGCTCC
>CAZYDB010000273.1:0-2114 GCA_964645995.1 uncultured Roseivirgaceae bacterium | reverse complement strand
CAAAGCCTGGCTGGGTTCCAGCTTAAACGACGACGAAAGATATCAGTTGGTTCTCGCCGGCCCCGACGAGGGAGAAATACCAAAAATAAAGAAGTTATTAAATGAAACTGAAATGAAACGGTCTCCGGTCCCCGGTCCTCCGTCCACTTCCAGCTTTCAGCTTCGAACTTCCAACATCCACCTTCCCGGCCCCGTCTACGGCTCCCAAAAGCAAAAGCTCCTCCTTGATGCGGATTTCTTCCTCCTCCCCTCCCAGTCCGAGGGCTTCCCCACCACCATCCTCGAAGCCATGACCCACGGCTGCATCCCCCTCTTCACGGAAGGATGTAACTTCCCCGAGGCGTTTGAAAATGGGGTAGGGGTGTTGATTGATCACAACGTGGATAACATTCGGCAGAAACTGGAAGAAGTAGCTCTTTGGCCGGCAGAAGAACGAAAGAAATATGCCAAACGGGCTAAAGAATTCGTGGACAAAAATTACAATTGGAAAGATATAGCTGAACGGCAGGTGGAGTTGTTTGAAAATGTTCTGAACCACAGAGATTCACAGAGTAAAATCACAGAGTATCTCGGTGTTTCTCTGTGAATAACTCTGTGTCACTCAGTGGTTAAAAACAAACTATGATTGAAAATCAAATAACCGAACAGGTTCTTAAATGTGCATTTAAAGTACATTCTGCCCTGGGTCCTGGATTGCTCGAAAGTGCCTATGAGGAATGTTTGTATTATGAGTGTTACCAAAATGGTTTGAATGTGCAAAAGCAGGTTCCTATGCCTCTTGTGTATGAAGAAGTCAAGCTGGATATTGGTTATCGGATCGATCTACTAATTGAGAATCGAGTGGTTATTGAGATTAAAGCAGTTGAAAACCTGACTGATGTTCATATGGCACTGATACTGACCTATTTGAAACTTTCAAAATGTAAAATTGGTCTCTTGTTGAATTTTAATGTTAAAAGCCTGAAACAGGGTATTAAAAGAGTTATTTTGTAATAATCTTAAAACTCTGTGATACTTTGTGCCCAACTCTGTGATACTCTGTGGTTAAAATGAAAGATATCCAATACGCCACCAACTACACCCCGCGGGAATACCTCCTTCGTTTCCTCTGGGCCCTGGCCTGGCCCTTTTTCCGGTTCAGCCCACGCCTCCTTTATGGCTGGCGCAACTTCCTCCTCCGCCTCTTCGGCGCCCGGATCGGCAAAAAAGTGAAGATCTATCCCTCCGCAAAGATCATGTTCCCATGGAACCTCCTTATCGGCGACCGGACCGTCATTTCCTGGGGCGTGATCCTCTATAACCTGGGTAAAATTACCATCGGCTCGGATACAATTATTTCACAATATGCTCATATTTGCGCCGGGACGCATGATTACCGCTCACCGGACTTTAAGTTGTTGAAGTTACCGGTAATGCTGGGTGAAAATGTCTGGATCGCCGCTAATGCTTTTATCGGTCCGGGTGTAACAATTGGCGATCGGGTAGTTGTGGGAGCGAGGTCAGTGGTAGTTAAGGATGTCCTGAATGATCGTATTGTCGCAGGAAACCCTGCCACCGAAATTAAAAGAAAGGAAACATGAAAAAGATGCTGGTGACCGGCTCAAGCGGATTGATCGGGTCGGAGGTTTGTCGATTTTTTAATAACAAAGGCTGGGAGGTCCACGGGATTGATAATAATCAGCGGGCTGTTTTTTTTGGTCCGAAAGGTGATACGACATGGAACCTGAATAACCTGAAGGAGAATCTCAATCATTTTACTCATCATGAAGTCGATATACGAAACCGGCAGGCGATCCTCGAGCTCATAGGTGAAGTCAAACCCGATGCAATTGTACATACGGCGGCGCAACCCAGTCACGATAAGGCGGCGGACATCCCGTATGACGATTTTGATGTCAATGCCGTCGGAACCCTGAATCTGCTCGAAGGACTGCGACAGTACAGCAGGGAGATCCCGTTTGTGCATTTATCGACCAACAAGGTATATGGAGATGCACCCAATGAGATCAAACTCAAAGAAACCGAAACCCGATGGGATTATGATGACCCTCAATATATCAAAGGCATACCCGAAACCTTTCGGATAGACCGGTCCAAACATTCTCTGTTCGGTG
>CAZYDB010000272.1:0-6412 GCA_964645995.1 uncultured Roseivirgaceae bacterium | reverse complement strand
AAAGAGTTCAACCGGTCCAATATGGGGCTTTTCATTTCCGCATTTACTGCCGGACTGGAGATAGGGTTCAGCATCCTTTTAATGGGCACGGTAATAACGCTCTTTGGGGGGGAGGTGAGTGCCTCCATGATGCATTTTCTGCTGGCCCTGTGCTATCCTCTCGGCTTCATATTTGTTATCATTGGCAGGTCTGAATTATTTACCGAACATACAGCCCTTGCCATACTTCCTGTACTTAGCCGAAAGGTTAAATTAAAAGACCTGTTTATTTTATGGGGCGTGGTTTATGCCGGTAACCTTACCGGCGGTTTTGTTTTCAGTCTGGGATATGTACATGTTGCGCCATCCATTGGGATCGTCAGCAAGCCTGTTCTGCATGAACTGGCTGTTGAATTCCTGGATTATGATTCCTGGATTATCCTCATGAGTGCTTTGCTGGCAGGGTGGATGATGGGTCTCTTGGGATGGCTCGTTACTTCATCTCAGGAAACGGTCAGCCGTATCCTGGTGGTAATCTTTGTAACCTTCACTATCGGGCTTGCCGGACTCCATCATTGCATTATTGGTTCTATTGAGATTCTGAGTGGTATGATGGCCAGTCCTGATATCACCTTGACGGATTATCTCCGCTTTCAATTATGGGCCACCCTTGGGAACTCTATCGGTGGCGCTGTTTTCGTGGCTATTCTGAAATACAGCCATGTGAGGGTATAGCATATGAATTAGAATAACGGCACAACCTCATGTTTCAGGGTGGTTATCCCGAATACCGGATTTGAGCCAAACCAAGTGGTGATCAACCGTGAAAATAAGCCCGGAAACCACCCGCAGAAATGCCACTCCTGCCGGTTTTTTTGTCTGAAGTTACGATACTTTCCGGACCTTGAGCAGAAAGGAATAGTTTATTTCTTGTTTTGTTTCGAATGATTATTCCTGGCTACCTCCTGGGCATCGGTAACGGCAATAGCAGCAATATTGACGATATCGTTCACATCATCACCCCGTTGGAGTACGTGTACCGGTTTGCTCAGTCCCATCAGGATCGGGCCGATTGCTTCTGTTTTGCCTATGTTCTCTACCAGTTTATAAGCGATATTTCCGGCCTCCAGATTTGGGAATATCAGAATATTAGCTTTTTGTTTCAGGCTGTTAAACGGATACAATTCATTCAGGATGACCGGGTCAATAGCTGTATTGGCCTGCATTTCACCATCGACAATCAGGCCGGGATGGTCCTTGTGGAGGATCTCAACGGCTTTTTGTACTTTTTTGCTCGTTTCATCAGGATTGCTTCCAAAGTTAGAGAAGGACAACATAGCCACCCTCGGTTCCACATCAAATCTTCTGGCGATCTCGGCGGTACAGATGGCGATATCCACCAGGTCGTCGGCTGAGGGGTTGATGTTCACGGTTGTGTCAGCGAAAAAGTAGACATCATCCGGCGTAAGGATGATATAAAGACCTGACACTCTGGATACCTCGGGTTTCATCTTGATGATCTGCAGGGCCGGCCGGATGGTTTCCGGATAGTGGTAGGTAAGCCCCGATACCATGCCGTCGGCATCACCCATATGGACCATCATGGCGCCGAAATAGTTCCGGTTCTTGATCAGGTTCCGGGCTTCCACCATAGTTACCCCTTTGCGGTTCCTCAGTTCATAAAGATGCTCTGCATAAGGTTCAAACTTCTTGGATTTTCTGAGTTCGATCACTTCAGCGCCTTTCAACTCAAGGTGCAGTGCCTTTTTCCTCTCTTCAAGCACATCTTTTCTGGCCAGGAGCACCGGAGTGGCGATGCCTTCATCCAGGATGATCTGTGAGGCCCTGAGGATCTTATCCTCCTCTCCTTCAGGGAATACGATCTTTTTGGGATCGGTCTTGGCCTTATTGATCACCATCCGCATGATCTCACGCGATCTGCCCAGCTTGGCCTCAAGCTGTTCACGATACAGGTTGAGATCGATCTTTTTTCTGGCTTCGCCGGTTTCCATGGCTGCTTTAGCTACAGCAGGGGCTTCCCGCAGGAGCACCCTGGGATCCAGCGGCTTGGGGATGATATATTCAGGGCCGAAACTGATCGGCTCGTTGCCATAGGCCCGGATCACCGAATCCGGCACATCCTCCTTCGCCAGTTCTGCCAGGGCCCGGGTGGCGGCAAGTTTCATTTCTTCGTTGATTGACCGGGCACCGGTATCGAGGGCTCCGCGAAAGATGAAAGGGAAACCCAATACATTATTCACCTGGTTTGGATAATCGGAACGACCCGTTGCCATGACTAAATCGTCCCGAACCGATTTGGCATCTTCATAGCTGATCTCCGGATCCGGGTTGGCCATAGCGAAAATGATGGGCTTCGCAGCCATCGATTTGACCATTTCCTTGGTTACCGCATCCTTCACCGATAAACCCGCGAACACATCCGCGCCCTTCATGGCATCTTCCAGCGTGCGGGCATCCGTATCTACGGCAAACCGGGCTTTATAGGGATTCATGCCTTTCTCGCGTCCCTTGTAGATCACCCCCTTGCTGTCGCAGAGGATCAGGTTCTCCTGTTTCACACCCAGGGAAATATAAAAGGCTGCACAGGCAATGCCGGCCGCTCCCGCCCCGTTAAATACAACTTTTACCTCACCGATCTTTTTATTTACAATTTCAAGGGCATTCAGCAGTCCTGCTCCGGAAATAATGGCCGTGCCATGCTGGTCGTCATGAAAGACCGGAATATTCAACTCTTTTTTCAGGGTCTCTTCAATGTAAAAACACTCGGGTGCCTTGATGTCTTCCAGGTTAATGCCCCCGAAAGTCGGCTCCAGCAGTTTGCATAATTTAATAATCTCATCCGCATCCTCTGTATTGACTTCGATATCGAACACGTCAACATCGGCGAACCGCTTGAATAAGACACCTTTGCCTTCCATCACTGGCTTTCCTGCAAGCGGGCCTATATTTCCCAGGCCGAGCACTGCAGTTCCGTTGGTGATCACGGCCACCAGGTTGCCCTTGGTGGTATATTCATAGGCGGTTACCGGGTTTTCATATATTTCGTTACAGGCATGCGCAACACCAGGTGTGTAAGCAAGGGACAGATCCCGTTGGGTGGAACAGGGTTTCGAAGGCACTACCTCAATTTTTCCCTTTCTACCATCCTTATGATAATTCAGAGCATCTTCTTTTGTGATCTTCATCGTTAAAATCTTTAAAATGATATTAGCAGATTACGCATAAAAAAAACAGAATGATAAAAAAATCAATTCATTTATCAGTTGAAAATAAGTTATGTAAAAATGTCTGTTATTGCAATTATTACAAAAAAATAAACGATTATTCTTTGACTATTTTTAATTTCCTAATATTCCGGCCGGGTCTCCCCGTTTCCCCTTCTCATCATCTCCCTGATAATTCCAATTCGCAAATCACAATTCATACCTGGGCCAGCAACGGTAGCTGGGGTATATTGTAATTGGTGAAAATAGAAGTCAGAAGCCTTGCCCTTCAGGGCAAAATCGGATATCAGAAGGAGCCAGGAATCAATTGTCAGGAGTTAATGGATACCGCTAAGGGCAATAAGCTAAAATCACAAAGATATTATTCACAAAGTCCGGCGGCATAAAGATCCCCGTTATATTTCAATTCCGTGATCCGGCCGTCATCCTGGCGGAAATGGATCCGGGCAACACCCTTCGATCCATCAGAAAAGGAGAGGATTACCTGGTTTTCTTGGATAAGGTAAGACCCGGTATTGCCTTGCCCGGGGTTCTGGCCGTAAGCCATACCCGCATCACTGCTGAAGGAGGTTTCAGAGCCGTAGGTAAAACGGCCGTTTCCGTCGAAATACACCCACCGGGCGCTGCTGTAACGGGAGGAATAGCTGGAAGATCCGCTCCAGTGGCATAACTTACCGGTAAGCAGGTGTTGGTCTTTGCCTCCTTCGGCAGTATTTTCAGGCACCGGTATCCCTGCTTGTTGCTGAGCCGGATGCTGACTTCGTGTAAACGACAAGTTATACCCTTACGGAAAAGTGATGATGAGGTTGGCGCCATGCACCGCATAGGGATGATCATAGACGCCCCATTCGTCAGTCACCCTGATAATCCGGTCTTGAAGCCGGTATCTGGCAATTTCTCCATCAAAGATCAGTTGGTGTTCTGAAATGAATTCAAGGCTGATTACCCCATAATCAGTTTGACAGGTCCACAGGCCTTTTAGGTTCTGAAATGACTGACCGGCAGAAAAATGAACATCAAGGATAAAGAAGCATAGGAGCATGCAGAGCGTATGCTTTTTCATTATGATTAAACTTTTATTGTTAAAAAAACATTCAAATCACAGGTTTTGGTTCCCGGTTAATTTTTTATTTATGTAAATTGTACGGGTACAAAAAAATGCCCGGATGAGAGGGAGAATATGACATTGTCCATGAGTTGGTTCACGCAATAAAAATCATAAGAAATGAAAAGAAGAAAATTTCTCAAAAAGGCCGGAGCCGGTGCTTCTGCTTTTTATTTTTTACCATCCGTCACGCTTGGGATGAATGGCTGCACAGCGCCTGGCGACCGGCTGAATGTAGCCGCCATTGGAGCTGGTGGTAAGGGATGGGAAAACCTGGAAAGGACCTTTAAGGGCGGTTCGGCCAATATTGTGGCACTCTGCGATGTGGATGACCGGATGGCTGTCAGGTCGAGGAAAAAATGGTTAAAGGCAACGTATTACAAGGACTTCCGGAAGATGCTGGAGACGGAAGACCGGAATATCGATGCCGTGATCGTCAGCACGCCCGACCATATGCATGCCGTACAGGCGATGATGGCCATGGAGATGGGCAAACATGTATATGTTGAAAAACCACTCACCCATGATATTTATGAGGCGAGGATGCTCACGGAAGCTGCCAATAAATACAGGGTAGTGACCCAGATGGGCAATCAGGGAAGCAGTGGTGATGATACCCGTAGGGTGGAGACCTGGATCCGGAAAGGACTTATTGGCGATGTGCACACCGTCCATGTATGGACCAACCGGCCTGTATGGCCCCAAGGTATCCCGACCCCAACGGAAAAGCATGCCGTCCCTGCTGAACTTGACTGGGAAGGCTGGCTGGGCACAGCGCCCTGGAGGGATTATAATGATAGTTATGTGCCAGCCAACTGGAGAGGGTGGGTAGAATTCGGTACAGGCGCGCTGGGCGACATGGGCTGTCACTTTATGGACGTGCCTTTCCGGGCCTTGGCACTCGGCTATCCGGAATCTGTATCCTGTAGTGTAGGAACGGTCTGGAAGGGTTTCTTTGAAGAAGCCCTTTACACGGACAGCTATCCGCCCTCCTCGAAAATACATCTGCAGTTTCTTGCGAGAGGAAATATGCCCCCGGTTGAGATGATCTGGTACGATGGCGGAATCCAGCCCCGGAGACCCAATGAGCTGTTGCCCGATGAGAAGATGGGCGGCTGGGATGGCGGCATCCTCTTTGAAGGCACTGACGGCAAACTGATGGCTGAATTATTCGGCAATAATCCCACCTTGCTGCCGACCGCCGCCATGAAGGAAATGAACCTGCCTGATCCTGAAAAACCTTTTGTAAAAGGAGGGGATGTCGGACATCAGGAGCAGTGGGTGCAGGCCTGTAAGTCAGGTTATGGCGCCTATACCAGTTCTTCTTTTAAGGAATCAGGTCCGCTGACAGAAACGGTATTGATGGGTAATTTAGCCGTGCGAAGCTATAACTACCAGTCAGGCGATGAATTTCCCGGAAGGAAAAAACTGCTGTGGGATGGGGGAAATATGAAGATCACCAATTTTGATCAGGCCAATCAACTGGTAAAAAGGACTTACCGGGGTGACTGGTAACCAGGATGCAGGGATAAACGATTTATCAGAAGGCATCATACGGTTAGTTGTTTTATTATAACTTAACAATCATGAGCGAGGTGGCCACCGTATTTGTGAACCAGGATAAAATAGTATCACTTAAAGAAAGAGCCGAAGCAATAAAAGCCGGTCGGGATATTGTCGTTTCCGATATCATTGATGAGGAAGGCAACCAGTACGTTGACCTTGTGCAGGAAGGAGGAGGGGTGCTGGGGATTGCACTGGTTGGATATACCTGGATGCTGGAATATCTTGGCATTCGGTTTTTTCATCTTGCGGGCACTTCGGCAGGAGCGATCAATACACTGCTTATGGCGGGGATGGGCATTATCCAGGAACCGAAATCAGATCTCTTGTTACAAGCGATGCTTAAAAAAAATCTTTTCGATCTTGTTGATGGTGATCCAAAGCTTAAAATCATCACCCAGAAGCTGATTGAAGGAACTCCTTTTAAAAAGATGCTTTTTACTTTGCTTTTAAATATCAGGAAGATACGGCAGGCTTTATTTTATCAACTGGGGATCAACCCGGGTGTAGCCCTTGAGCA
>CAZYDB010000271.1:1551-6415 GCA_964645995.1 uncultured Roseivirgaceae bacterium | reverse complement strand
ATTTGGCTGCATATCAAAATTGGGCTTCAGGATCTTCTCCAGATGTGTATAAAACCCGCTGATGAATGGCAGGTAATTCATGCGCTCCAGGTCAAGCTGCTTGGTGGTAAGGTCCTCCTGCGTACTTATGATCCTGAAATCAATATTATTATCGATATAAAAGGGCTGGTCGAGTACGGTCCTGAAATTGACCTTTTCAAGAATGTCTTCAAGTGTCTCGGAAAGCAGAATTTCAGCGTTGATATCAAGGCCTAGCTGAAACCTTAACATATTATAATATAATTCAACCTGTCTTTCGGTTGAACTGACAGCGTTTTCCAGCAAAGTAACCGATACTTCCAGTTGATCGACATCCGTTGGTTCGGCCATACCAACCCGGGCCAGGGCTTTCGTGTTTTCAAAGGTTTTACTGATATTCTCTTTATTCTGCCTGATGATATCAAGTGTCCTTTCGGAAATTAGTATAAGATAATAACTGGTGGTGACCTGTTCTTTGATATCGATCTCGGACTTCTCATAATTCCGCTCCGTAAGAATCTTATAAATCCTGGCAGCCTGCAGACCGACTATATAATTACCACTGAATACCAGTTGATTAACGCTGAAAATGAGGTTGGAAGTTGGTTTGAAAGGGATCGTTTGAGGAGGGAGATTTTCATCAAACCGGAAAATGATATCCGCTCCCATAAAATTGGTGTAATCCATAGTGGCATCGACCTGTGGTAAACCGGTAGCCACCGATTCCCAAATCCTTTTATCTGCACCTTCTACATCAAGCCGGGCATTTCCAACCTGCCAGTTATGTTCAATGGCATGCTCCTGCGCCCTTTCCAGGGTCAATGCCAATACGCCTGAATCCTGTGACGAAACAGTTCCGAAGAAAAGGAGAAGCCAAAATAATGAAAAAATATTTTTCATAATCGCGGTTTATTTAGTCCTGGGAAACTATATTAGGGGCTCATTCCCCATTCTGACAAAATACTTTCTTAATAAGCGCAAACCCTTATCGGTACATATTCCTCTGATAAATGGGTGCATGATATTTTCAACAAGCTCCTGCTGCGAATAAGTGCCTGCAGGGAACTTGTCCGGATCATGAATGATCGCGATCAGTTCCTGCCAGTAGATATTAACAATATGAATATTTAAATCAGCATCAAAAACACCTTCAAGGATACCTCTTTCAAGGATATTACGGGTAATGGTATCGTCCCTGTAATCCCCTTCATTGAGGATAGACTGGTAAATTTCCGGAAAGTATTTTTTTAGTTCATGAAAGAATAAGGGATGGGCCTTAAGATGAACCTCTTCACTTGTTATGCTGATCTGATGGATCGCCTCTATTATGTTCGAAGACCGGTTAATTATGGTTTTGATCCGCTGCCTATGATCAACAATCCACAACCGGATGCATGCTGATAATAACTCTTCTTTGCTCCTGAAATTTTCGTAAATTGTCCTTTTGGAAATTCCCAGCTGTTCTGCTAAAAAATCCATTGTCACAGCTTTAACTCCGAACCTGCTGAAAAAATCAATGGCGGCCCGGATTATTCTTTGCCTGCATTCCATGACCTTTGTAAAATAAAAAAGTATTATAAAACTAAGAAAACCCTGACAGTATATTTAGTTTTTTCCTGGATATATTTTTAGCTGTTTATTCCTTATTTATATGGAGCATTGAAGGGATAACCGGTAGTTATTACAGGGATGTCCGGCTTAAATTTTATGGGTTGCTTTTTCGTTGAAAATATTCATAGAACGCCACGTTACCGAGGATCAGCAGCATCCCGTAGAACATATCCTCCACCGGTATTGTGATCAGGCGGACAGAAAGATTCTTTGTGTTATCATACCATACAACTTCTTCAGCAATTCCTGACCCGGTCAGTATGCCATTGATAATAAAAAACGGGATCAGGACGATAAGGTATGATATGAAGAACCGGCCCAGAAATTCAACCTTGATATATACCAATACGATGAGCACGAGGGAAAGTAATAGAAAGGTAAGGGAGGTATACCACTGGTTGATCGATAGGATACTGATAGTTAACAATAATACAGCGATAACAATGGCTATCCTTCTTCCGGTTACAGGGTAGTAGAGAAAGGGAAAATATGCTTTCATGCAGTCATAAATGAAAACGCTAGCATAAGGTATTGTTATAAAGAACAACCATTCTTCAAGGGGCAGGTTTATAATGGTGATGCCGGTTAGGTATTGCGCATTGAATCCCCAAACGCCAAGACGGGTAAAAAGGACATCCCAGGTGATAAAAAAAGCGCCGACGATGATAATGGATGGCCACAGGCTTTTCCATCGTTTATAGTAGGCCACTTTTTTATCAAAACTTAAAACCAACGGAGGAAGGATGGATGCCAGATTAAGAAGCAGGTATAAATATTTTGTCTCCACGATCGATGAAATTTAAAGAGTCAGGGAAAGGATGAGGAAGAATATCCATTGTGTGATAAAAAGAATGATGGCAAACCTGTTGATCTTTTTCAACTTAAGGCTTTGAAAAACCATCTGAAAGATAAGGGAAGTCATGAACCATGCAATATAATTCCTCACCGGTATTACATGATTTCCCCAACTCCAGAAGTCGTAGGCTACAGCAACAGGCTCTAGTGATACATCCAGCAATACCATGAGAGTAGCGCCGATAACAGCTCTGAAAAACCAGTGAACCTTCATTAAATTGGAGATCATTCCTGATGAATACACCAGCACGAACCAATTCACCCCGATCAACAAGGGTACATTAAACACCTTATACCCCAGGGTTTCACCATAGGCGTATTCCCCGAAGACCCAACCTGTTTCAACGCCCAGAACTTCAACCACATAGCCGGCGATCATAATAGTAAGCATAAAAGCAACGAAGAAACGATTCCAGCGGCGATGGGTGATGAGTAGCAACAATAATGACAGAATCAGGGTATAAGGAGTCAGATCCATCATTATAGTTTCAAAACCGGCAAGGAAACCAATTACCCCTACCGAATAGATAATGATCAGGATGGCGGTTGGAATGCGAAACAATAATTTATATTTGTTCATAATCGGAGCTAATCAGGTCAGACACTATTTTTCCGGATAAGATTGACAGGGGAATTCCACCACCAGGATGAACACTCCCGCCGCAAAAATATAATCCTTTTATTCGACGATGGAAATTGGGATGCCTGATAAAAGCAGACAACCAGTGATTGGAGCTCGCCCCATAGAGTGATCCCCGGAAGGAGGATGTCTTTGACTCGATGGTACGGGGTTCCAACAGGCTCTCGTTAACGATATGGGATGCAATATTCTCCTTTAGTATTACCGATAGCTTTTGCACTATATTATTCCTGGCCCGGAGGATATACTGATCCCAGTCCTGCCCGACATTATACGGAACATTGATCATCACAAACCAGTTTTCCCCGCCGGGAGGAGCATCTTCTTGGTTGTATTTGGAACTGATATGTACGTAGACAGTAGGATCATCATATAATTCGAGCTTCTTGAAGATACTGTTGAATTCAGCCCGGTAATCCTTGCTGAAAAAAATATTATGAAGATCCAGACCGGGAAACGCCTTGTTCATTCCCCAGTAATAAATGAGGGCTGAACTGGATCGCTCCTGCTCCATCACCTGCTCCGGCTCAGGGAGTTCCGGCAAAAGCCTCCTGTAGGTAGGGACAATATCCATATTACTGACGATTATATCAGCTGGAACAAATTCATTCTCAGCCATAATCCCTTTCGCCATTTTTTGTTTAAGGATAATCCTTTCCACCCTATGCCTGTAATGAAAATTCACCCCCAGCGATTCTGCCAGATGCACCAGGCTCATCGCGATGGCATGCATGCCGCCCTCCGGGAAATAAGTCCCCCTGTTGAATTCAAGATGAGGGATAAGACTGAGAATCCCGGGAGCAAGGTAGGGACTGGAGCCGTTATAGGTTGCATAACGGTTAAAGATCTGAACCAGCTTTGCATCGTTTAATGTTCTTTCATTAACCTGGTTCATGGTCGACATCAGGTTCAGTGTATGCGCGCGAACCAGCGCCCTGATCACATCTTTCGAAAGGTAATTTTTAAATTTATGCAGACTTTTCTTAAGAAAGATATTCTCTGTTAACTCATAGGTGCTGGCGCTGTTGGTCAAATAATCAAGAACCCGCTGACCCTTTCCTCCCAGTTTCTCATCGATCTCCTTTTTGAGAAGGTTCTTGTCGGCATACGCACGAACAGTACTGCCATCTTCAAAAAAGTAATAGCAGGTTGTTTTTACTTTTTGATAATTGAAATGATCTCTGGGATTTCTGCCGGCGAGTTCAAATAGTTCATCCACAAAATGCGGCATGGTAAATAAAGAAGGTCCCGCATCAAAACGGTATCCACCCTGTTCAAATGCCGTTAATTTCCCGCCGGGGTAATCATTTGCCTCGTAAACAGACACTTCAATTCCTCTTACGGCTAGCCGTATGGCTGTGCTGATACCGGCGATGCCGGAGCCAATAACCACTGCTTTCAATTCTTTACAATTTATGAAGGGAAGTTACTGATCCATTTTGAATATTAACCAAAAAAAATCACGAATGTTTGATTTGTCAAATTACTTTTTATTTACCATAAAATTCCTTTTTCAAAGAAAACTTTGGTTAACAAGACAAGTTTATATGCCTTAACCCCGGTCATGTATGGAATATTGTTGATCAGGAACAAATAGAGACCCGTTCCTTACTACATGATAAATAAATTAACCTGATTCCGGGTTAATGAAGGCTCGCTAACAAAAAAGGCCACAGCATCACACTGCGGCCCCTTTAATCAAGAGAAAGTATACTTGAAATAATTCTCCCTCTCCTACCT
>CAZYDB010000271.1:0-1541 GCA_964645995.1 uncultured Roseivirgaceae bacterium | reverse complement strand
TCATGCCGGCCTGTGCTACTCCGGCATAATATCTATTTTATTGACTTTTTTTAAATGGGCAATTATATTCATTATATCCGCAATCCGCCTGATCCAGCAATTTACCGGAAACCAGGCTTGTACAATCCAGGTATTCGCTTACCGACAGCACCACGGGCCTGTATTCAACATTTCTGTTTTTCAAATGACAAACCATCAGGTTCAAATGACACTTAGCATCTTCATAAAGATTTTTCAAAGCATAAAGAACATCCTCATCGTCCGTGGCCTTCATTAATTTCTTTACACTGGATATATTTCTCTCCTCAAAATTAGCTGCAGCAGTTAGCGCTTTATTCTCAGACTGGTTTCCTTTCTTCATCATGTCTTTGAAAAGCGCATCCAATTCCTTGTGGGCAAATTCACCTTTGCCCTTTAGGTTTACCAGGGCAGGATCCCCATGTTCCTCGATGAGCAGTTGTATACATTCCATGTGCTTTTCTTCATGCCGGGAGATATTCCTGAAGGCCAGCAGACCCCACTTCTCATACATAGCATCATAAAAATTCATGGCTACCTTTTCCTCTTCCAACTGCTGCCATAATTGTTCATCCCAGGAATTTGCAGTCTGATTTGGCTGTATCGAAACTGCCAGGATGAATGTCGATATTAAAATATTAACCATCCTATTGCTATTTAAACGATTAAAAAATTAATGATACTACCTGCTTTTATAATGATTTCGAATGCAAAAAAGTTCCTTAATTATCGTTTATCTTAAAAAATAAAAAGGAAGGAAAAATTGATCAGTGATAAGCGTATGCCTCTCACAAAAAATACCCCGACAGTCGTTTCATAATTTCCAGACAAGCCCGGCTGTTATGATAGGGACATTTCCAGAAACCCGCCTTATCTTCGGTTGTATAAGGCTTCCCCTCTTTCGATACTCTAAAATACCACTCACCTCGCTTATTGTCAATCATATTCTGTTTAATAAACTGCCAGATCGCCAATGTCTTATCGAGATAAACTTTATCATGGGTCAGTTGCCAGACATTGATCAGGCCGACCATTGCTTCGGCCTGGGGCCACCAGTGTTTATCATGATCTATAATACCTGTATGATCCGCCTCATAGAATAATCCACCCAGCTCATGATCGATCCCTTCTTCCAGCACCCGGTCAACAATGGCAACAGCCATCTTCCTTGTTTTATCGATCAGGTTGCGGTCTCCGGTAGCCACTGCCGCATCCAACAGAAGCCAGCTTCCTTCAATATCATGCCCGAAAGAGATCACCGTACTCTTACTATCCCAATATTCATCAAAGAATAATTTGAAATGACTCGTTTCCGGGTCGATGATCTTGTCAAAAAAAAGTATGATCAGGTTCTTCAGCTGAGACAGAAGCACCGGATCATCCCATTCCCTGTACAGGTTGGCATACGCTTCAAGCATATGCAGGTGGGTATTCATTGTTTTGCTTTCGTTGGCATCCTTATCACTCAGGCGCATGTCGTCCATCAATTGCCAGTTTTCATCAAAGGCTTCAAAATAGCCGTT
>CAZYDB010000270.1:0-6421 GCA_964645995.1 uncultured Roseivirgaceae bacterium | reverse complement strand
AATCGGCATCCGGAGTATTTAGCGGGACAGGGGTTTCCGATAATTTAGACGGTACAGGTTCATTCGATCCAGCTTCTGCAACCGTCGGCGGTCCTTATGATGTGACCTATGAATACACTGATGGCAATAACTGTACAGCTTCAGAGACTCAGCAGGTGTCAGTAACTGCCGCACCGACGGTAGCCATTTCTCCCGACCCTGCCGAAGTATGCGATGGCGAAAATATTGAATTCACCGATGCCGGATCCGGTGCAACGACCTGGGAGTTTCAGGTTAATGGTTTCACGGTGCAGGTGGAAAGTGGTGATAATACCTATAATACAAGCAGTCTGAACGATGGAGATGTGGTGAAAGTGATTGGATACTCCGGAGGTTGTTCCGCTGAAAGTTCCGTGACAGTTACGGTCAATCCTCTTCCTGCAGTAAGTTTCAGTGGGCTTGCTGCAGAATACTGTGAAGATGATGGAGCAGTGACCCTGACTGGCAATCCTCAATCGGCATCCGGAGTATTTAGCGGGACAGGGGTTTCCGATAATTTAGACGGTACTGGTTCATTCGATCCAACTTCTGCTACCGCCGGCGGTCCTTATGATGTGACCTATGAGTATAATGATGGTACCTGTACAAACGCAAGCACCCAGTCAGTTACAGTTAACGCTCTGCCTGTTATTACCGCAGGAAGCAATTCTCCGGTATGTGAAGGAGAGGATGTTGACCTTACGGAAAGTGGAGGGGAGGCGACAAGTTGGAATTGGACAGGCCCCGATGGTTTTACTTCCGGGAACCAGAACCCGACAATCTCTGTGGCTACAACGGATGCTGATGGTTTATACACCGTTGTAGGAACCGATGCCAATGGATGCGAGGCCAGCGATGATGTTAATGTTACGATAAATACACGGCCTATCAATGGCGCTTCCTTGAACATCCTGTCCTCAGTGATCACTATATGTGAAGGCGACAATGTATCTCTCGTGTTATCCGGGGCCGGAGCCAGTGAAGAGTACCGGGTTTTCAGTGATGCGGGGCTTACATCTCCTGTAGCACCAGACCCGGTGGCTGGAAGTACCTTTGTGCCAAATACAGCCCCATTGACAAGCGGATCATACTGGGTGCAGATCTACAGCACACCGGAAGGGTGTGAAAGTACCCAGGCAGCATTGCAGGTTGATTATACCGTGAATCAATTACCGGTCGTGGCTATAACCAGCAATCCTTCACCGGCGGAGATATGCTTAGGAGAGAATATTGTCTTTACAGAAACAGGAGCAGATCCTGACGCTGTTACCTGGGAGTTTTTTGTTAATGGAGGCGCTGCACAAGGACCGAATAATGATAATACATTCAGTACGGTTTCCCTTGCAGATGGTGATGATGTAAAAGTAAAAGTTACAGATAATAACGGTTGCTTTGATGAAACTTCCGAAATTACCGTTACCGTAGAAATACCTGCCCAGATAACCATTGATGATATACCGGGTTCAGTATGTGTGACCGATGGCGGTTTTTCAATTCCACTCGATGCTACTGTTTCCGGAGGAACGGTTAATAACAATGCCCGGTGGGACGTGATATCCGGAACGGGTGGCTTTGGGGGCTCAGCACCGGGAGTGGATCCGCGGATCGATAACCGAACACCCAGTCCAAATACGGTAGATACTGAATACTGGCCCACTTTTACCGATGTAAGTAATGGATCGGTTATCGTTCAATTAAGCACCAAAGATCAGGGAGTTTGTGCAGCACAGGAGCAATCGGTTCAAAGGGAAATAGACCTTGTCCTTGAAAGTTCCCCAACGATTACTGCAGAGGATTTTGCCTGTCCCAGGGATACGATATTCCTTACAGGATCGCTTGGTGAGGGGGGATCAAACCCGGTATGGAGCCGTTTTGATCCCTCGCCGGATAATCCATCGGGATTTGGGAATGTGAATGATTTGACTACTTATTATATCCCTACGCCGGCTGATACGGTTAACGGAACAATAACTATCAGGTTGTCCCAGTCGGGAGGCGCCTGCGGCTCGGTACCAAAAGATAAAACCATCAGTTTCCTGCAAACTCCGAATTCAGGCACTATTACGGGATTAGCAGAAGTATGTGCCCAGACTTCCAATGTAAAATATGAAGTAACAGGAGCCCCGGCACTGAGCACATTCCGGTGGATTGTGCCGGATACAACCGGTACCATATCGGTAGGAGGAACCGCCAGTAGTATTGCCATTGATTTTACCGATTTGGCCGATGATCATCCAATCGGTGTACAGGCCATAAGTCCCGGAGGATGTATCGGAGATACATCAAAATTGACAGTAACTATCAACTCCAGGCCTTCGATCACCTCCGGAACAGATAAGACAACCTATTCTCTGGAAGATCCGGTATCTGAAATTACGGTGAACAAATCCGGGAACCCCATAACGGGTGCTGATATCGAGAATTTGCTTGTATCGGGTCCCGGTGTATTGTTTGATCTGAATAATCAGTTGTATAAATTTGACCCGGCATCCGCCGGGGAGACTCCTCCGGCCGAATTTCATCAGATCAGGATGAGTTACACCGATCCTGTAACTTCCTGCGAATCATTCCCTGTAGCCCAGAACTTTACTGTTTATGATCCTTTTAACAGTATTGATAATCTTGAATCCGAATATTGTGAATACAACGGGAAATCATTAAACCTGGAGTTGAGAGATGCGCCCCCTGACGAAGGAGTTTCCTATTTTAATTATTCCCAGACCTACGGATATCCGACCTCCTGGTATGGGGGGGACCTCCTATATGCTACACGAATAACCAATCTCGGAATTCAGGGGCCGGGCATTGAAGGAGATCCCCTGGGTACGCCAAGTTTTGATCCCGCACTCGCAGGAGTTGGTACCCACAATATAGATTATAAATACCAAACTGAATATGGTTGGCGTGTAAGGGTGTATGATCCTTGTTATTTCAGTTATCTGGTCTGTGATGCACCTGATGGTTTTGGCGGATGCCTGGTTCCTTATCGTACAGTATGTATCGGCGCATACACGGGCGATACGATCGTATATTCCGGCCTCCCTGAATATTATCCTCCAACTGTTAATGCCTACAGAAGGGAGAAAGTAAATGTTTATTCCAGGCCTGCATTACCGGTAGTTGCTGATAATGTTGATGGTATTGCTGATAACCAATTCAATTATTGTATAACTGATGTTGTTAACGATATAAAGATCCAGGGTCCTGCGGACAATAGCACCTATATTTGGTATGAAAGTGATCAAACCACCCTGATCGCGATCGCGGCGGCTAATGATACGGTAGCTACTTCGGCAGAGCTGGGATTTACCAGTCCTCCGCACACCCCCGATACCTATGACTATTATATTAAACAGGAACGTTTTAGAAATCCTGAATTTGACGGATGTGAAAGCTTTCTGAGAAAGGTCTCGGTTGTCGTGTATCCAACTCCCGACCCTCCTGTTTTACAACCTTACGCCACTGCTTATTGTGTGGGCGACAATGTTGAAACGCTACGGATTGATGTTCCTCAGGCGTCTGAGTTGTACCGGTGGTATGAAGATGACGGCACCGGACAAAAGGGAGATATTTTTATCAATGGGGCCAATAGCTATTCACCGGATTTTACTGAGATCCTTGATGGAGATGATACTACTATTTTTGTTACCCGGACAGAAAACATACTTGGTTCCTTTGAGGGATGCGAAAGCAACCCGGCCAATATAACCATCTCAATTTTTGATTATCCTGAAGTGACTTTTACCGGTCTTCTCGATAGTTATTGTGTTAATTTCAATCAAATAGTGAACCTGAATGGCCTTCCGGCAGGGAATGGAGGAAGTTTTACGGGAGAAGGAGTGACCGACCAGGGATTGGGTGTGGGACAGTTCAGCGTGGCGGAAGCCGCTGCAATAAACGATACCCTGACCGATGTGTCGGAACATGAAGTGACGTATTCTTTTACCCAGAATGGTTGTGCCAGCTCAGAAACCAAAACCGTGACGATCAATCCGTTACCGGAACCTGATATCATTACCCTTGATAATGGACAGGAGTTCTGTCTGGATCCGGAAAATATGGATGCCCATCCGCTGATCGGCCAGGTTAAGTCTGTCAGCACAATTGCCGGAGAAACTTTTAGCACCTTTAAAAAGGGTCCGATCGGTGATCAGTATTTAAAGGAATTCCTTGGGATAGATACGATTAGGTATTCAGTTATTGATGCCAACGGCTGTGCCGGCAGCATCAGCAAATGGGTCAAGGTCAATGCACTGCCTGAGCCTGATTTTGAGTTGAGTACCCGTTGTAATCAGGTAAATATAGATTTTATTAATAAATCAGAAATTTCCGAAGGATCCATAACAACCTATAACTGGAACTTTGGTGATGGCGGCATTTCTCCGGAGGAAAATCCAACCTATCAATACCTCTTTGATGAACAATATAATGTATCGCTTACGGCTACTTCCGACAAGGGATGTGAGAATACCTCCAGCCGCCTGGTCACCATCGGGCAATTTCCGAATGTGAACTTCACCTGGGCGGGTGTATGTGAAGGAGGCTCTACCCAATTTGCGGCTACAGTAGAAGAGGTAAATAATATCGATACCTGGGATTGGGATTTTAACGACGGCGGCAGTTCGGCGGCGATCCAGTCCCCATCACACCTGTTCAGTCAATCAGGCGGGTTTTCAGTATCTTTGACTGCTGAGACCAAGCAGGGATGTATTGAGACAAAAACACAGCGGGTGGTGATCCTTCCGACATTTGATCTCACCTCTGATTATACCGAGGATTTTGAACAGGATACTGATTCATGGATACCCGGTGATATCTTTTCGTTCGTTGACACGGTCACCTGGAGTTGGGAACCCGTACAACCAGGGAATGCGCATATAGCCGGAAAGGAATTCAATGGTACGGCTTTCTGGGCCACTGCTGCCAATCAGCATGTTGAAGATGATCGTTCATTTTATTATAATAATGAAAAATCATCAATGAACAGCCCCTGCTTCTCCTTTGTAAATTTTGATAAGCCCATGATCAGCTTCGATATCTTCAAGGATGTTGAATCCGGCAGTGACGGTGTAACCTTCCAGTATTCACTGGACGGAGGAGCTACCTGGCGGATACTGGGTGTAGAACAACAGGGAGATAACTGGTTCGATAACCGGGGTATTCTCGGACTGACAGGCTTTGACCAGGAGGGGAATACCAATGCATGGACCGGCTCTAATGAAAACTGGTTGAATGCGAAGTATAATCTTGACTTCCTAAAAGGGGAAGGGCAGGTCCGGTTCAGGTTTGCACTTGGTAGTAATGAGGCCAACTTTGGCGGTCCGTTTAAAGGATTTGCTTTTGATAATGTTTTCATTGGAGAAAGGAACAGGACTGTTCTGCTGGAACAGTTTGTGAACAGAAATATCAGTAATTCCCTGACGGAAGAGAATTATATTGATGGCATGGTGAAAAGCAGTAATGAGTTCCTTACGATAAAATATCATACCAGCTTCCCGCAGAATGACCGGTTCAGCAGGGATAATGCGACGGATCCGACCGCGAGATCGCTGGTGTATGGTATCTCTGAAGTGCCGAAAGTCTTTCTTGACGGAGCAAGTGAGCAGCATTCGTTTACCAATGATTGGGGTCAGTCAGCCAGTGATAAGAGGATATTGTACCGGTCTCCATTTGAATTGACGATCGATACACCGCCAACCGATGATGGCTCACTACAAATTCAGGGAACAGTAAAAGCATTAGCTGAATTTGATAAATCTCTCAAAATATTTTTTGCGGTCCTTGAAGATTCTGTGAATAAGGAAGGTGAAGTGAGTAAGAATATTCTCAGGAAATTGCTGCCTGATGTTTCGGGAATTGATGTTAATAGAAAATGGACAACAGGTGATGAAGAAACCTTCAGTGTTAACTATAGCCTCAAAGAAGTATCAGACCCTGATAATGAAAATGTAAATATTATTTTCTTTGTTCAGCATCCGGAAGATTTTGAGATCTACCAGGCAACCTCCTATAAATCCCCGAATGAGATCAATAAGGTTGTCGCTTTACCTGATAATCTCATCAGGAACAGTCATGTATCCATTTATCCGAATCCGGCCGATGATTATTTTGAATTAAAATTCGAAGAGGAGACAACTCATGGCTACTACTGGTATGTGGTCGATCAACGGGGTGTTAAATTAGGGGAAGGGAGCATTGAGCCCCTACAAACTATTATTCAGTTTGATGCGCGGGATTACCCTTCAGGGATCAATCACTTAATTATCGGAAACGATTCAGGTGAGTTTTATTCCTTTAAACTGGTTGTGCTTCATTAAAAGATTTTAACCTGAAAAATTCTCGAATTTTTCACCCTATCAGGCTGATGGAGCACACCGATGATAATCGGGATGCCCATCAGGGT
>CAZYDB010000269.1:0-6445 GCA_964645995.1 uncultured Roseivirgaceae bacterium | reverse complement strand
ATTAAGAAAACCATAGCACTGAGGGACAGGAAAGCCGGGATCCTTGGCTACGACACCTGGGCAGCCTATATCCTTGACAACAATATGGCTAAAACCCCTGAGGCCGTATTGGATCTTCTAAATGGTTTATGGGAAAAAGCTCTTCCCATGGCACAGGCTGAAGCTGATGCCATGCAAGACATGATCGTGGCTGAGGGCGGCGATTTTAATCTGGCTCCATGGGATTGGTGGTACTATGCCGAGAAGGTGAGAAAAGCAAAATATGATCTTGATGATGAAGAACTCAGGCCATACTTTGAATTGAACAACGTGAGAAAAGGGCTTTTTTATGTGGTCAATAATCTTTATGGACTGGAAATGACCGAGCGAACCGACCTTCCCAAACCCCATCCTGATGTAATGTCGTTCGAAGTTAGTGAGGCTGACGGCTCGCATGTTGGCATCCTGTTTATGGACTTTCACCCGCGGGCCAGTAAGGGAGGAGGGGCCTGGATGAATGCCTACCTCAAGCAATATCGTGTGAATGGGAGGAATGTAACGCCGGTCATCACGACAGTTTTTAACTTTACTAAACCGGCAGGAGAGAAACCCGCCCTGCTTACATTTGATGAGGTAAGTACCATGTTTCATGAAATGGGTCATGCCTTACACGGATTATTGTCCGATTGTACTTATAAAACCCTTTCCGGCACTTCTGTGCCGCGCGATTTTGTAGAGTTGCCATCACAGATCCTTGAAAACTGGGCTTCCGAATCTGAAATTCTAAAGGTTTATGCCAGGCATTATGATACCGGTGAGGTTATTCCCGACCACCTGGTAGCCAAGCTTAAGGCTTCCAGTCAGTTCAACCAGGGCTTTGCCACAGTTGAATACCTGGCCGCTTCCTTACTTGATATGGCCTATCATACGATGGAAAAGACTGATTCGTTCGATCCCCTTACTTTTGAAAAAGAAACCATGGATAAGATCAACCTGATCGATGAGATCCTTCCAAGGTACAGAAGCACCTATTTTGCCCATATATTCGAAGGTGATGGATATTCATCAGGTTATTACAGTTATAAATGGGCCGAAGTACTTGATGCAGACGCTTATGAAGCTTTTAAGGAGACCGGCGATATTTTTAACCAGGAAGTAGCAAGATCCTTCAGGGACAATGTACTGTCAAAGGGAGGTTCCGATGAGGCCATGGACCTTTATGTGAAATTTAGAGGCAAAGAACCGAACCTGGACCCCTTATTAAGAAGAAGCGGATTTCTTTAGGAAGAAAAGCGGCAAAGCAGTTTAGTAACCTGTAATTTTTAATCACCGGTTATTTCTCTGACCATGATCTCATAGAACCGCTTCCTGGCATGTTTTTCATTCCATGGCTCATGCCCACATCTTTCAAGCAGGTAAAAGGTGAAGTTGCCGATCCTCTTTTCCAGTGGAATTTTAACACCTTGCCATGGATGCGGGTCATAATCACCATGCAGGACCACTACCGGGCAGCGGATCCGGGCAGCTTTTTTCAGCAGTTCACCTCCTTTTCTTAGGTAACTGGCTTCCGCCCATACCTTCTGAAAAATATCGGGCTGATATTCTATCGTATGTTCTTCCCTGCTGACAGGCGCATAAGAATCAGCCCTTGATATCAGTTTTCCAATTGTATTGAAGATCCGTTTCCTGTCAAACCCTGAAACATAAGGCCATTCTTTTTGCAACTCATCAAAAAGTTGACGTTCATTTTCCGACATCCTATTTATCCGGTTTTCCGTGATTAAATGGGAATAACTCTCCTCAAAGGGACCGGGGGCGATCAGAATCAGTTTACTTACCAACCATGGAAATTCGTAGGCAAAAAGAAAAGACAGCCAGGCGCCCCATGAGTGTCCGGCCAGGATCTTCGGGATCCGGCCATTCGTTTCTATAAGTCGCTTAAGTTCCAGAAGCTGACTTCCCACTGAATCTGCCGTCTGAAGGGGCTCCAGTACCCCGGTATATTTGCTGAGTTCTTCAGCTACCGGTTTAAGATAGCCGGGGGCTCCAGGTCCGCCATGCACCAATGCCAGTGAATGTGGCAATATTCCATAAATCCTTGGATTGATCATAAAAAAAAGCCTGTTCTATTGTTTCCCCTGGCATTAAATTAAATATTTAATCAGAAAAATTCACAAATATCCCGCCTTTATGGGCCGATGAATTACAACTGTTCACCAGTTCATCAATTCATCAGATTTGCAGTATTCTCATTTTCCCTGCTTCATACTGTATGTTCACACTCAAACTGAGTGTTCCCCATATACCCAAGGAAAAGCCCTATCCGGGTCCTCCTCTTCTGTTTCTGCGCCAGGGACGCTCATCTCCATCATCAAGCCCATTGCGGTCCCAGACACCTCTTCTGTGGTGGGGTCCTACCGCACGCCTGATGGTCTGAAGAAAAATATCTTTCTGCTCTTCATTACAGATCGCCATCACCTCTTTAAAATGCTGGTAGTTCATCATCTCCAATTCAGATTGTGATTTACCAATCTCAGCCACCAGCTTTTCCGCTTCCTCCGTAAATTCCTGGTTTTGGATCATACTTATCAGCTCTTTTCTCAAGGCCCTTATCTCATCAGTTTTTGTTTCCAGGGCAGTCCCGTGTTTGATTAAAAGTGTATCAAACCGCTCCTGCTGTTCTTCGGTAAACTGCAACTGCCTTTTCAGGAAATGCTCCCTGGGGGGGCCTGCTCTCCGCATTTCCCCGCCCCTGAAAACGGGATTCGGTTCCCTTGTCAGCCATAAAGATCCAACTGAAACGATGTTTAATATAACCAGTAGGATAATGATAATCCATAAGGCTTTTGTGTTTTTAAGAAATCCCATAATTTACGGATTTATTGTATTCTCTAAATTATACATCGTTGGTGTATCCGGATAATACTCCTCAATAAACATCTGAGAAGCATCAGTAACGGCACTTTCAGATGAAGGGCTGCCAAGAAACCGGGAAACGGTGAATATATTGACCACCAGAAGAAAAAAGGTCATGACAGCAAGAACACGAACCATTGAAGGAGAAAGAGCATGCTTTTCCCCTATGCCTGCCTCCTTCCTGTTTTCCATCCTGGCAGTCAGTCGGGCATAGAAAAATGGACGTGGCGAGGCTCTGTGGGCGTCATCAAAGGATGATAATACCTCTTCAATTTCTTTCTCTATTTTTGTACTGTCCTTTTTCATATTCTGCTTAATTAGATGTCGTTTAAAAATAAAACTTGTGTTACCATGCTACAAATTCTTGTAATAAGCATATAATTCTTTTTTCAAATTATTTTTTGCCCGGTGCATCAGGGATTCAACAGATGAAATAGACTTCTCCATAACACCGGCTATCTGATCATAACTCAGCCCTTCCAGTTTGTGAAGCGTAAAAGCAACCCTTTGATTTTCAGGCAGCCTTTCAATGGCCGCATAGAGTATCCTGGCCTTCTCCCTGTTTTCCGCCTGAATGCCGGGATGATCATAATCGGAAACCGGCCATCTGGCATCATCGCCAATAAATAACCGGTTTAATATCCCATATCTTTTTTTTCTTCTCGCCCTGCGCAAAAATTCAAGGGATTTGTTCACCGCTATCCGGTAGATCCATGTAGGAAGGGCAGATTTGCCTTCAAACTGAGGGATCGATTCATAAATTTCAATGAACACCTCCTGGGCCAGGTCATCAGCATCCCCTGTATTTTTAACAAAACCAAGACATGTATTATACACTTTATCCTGATACTTTTCCACCAGGTTACGAAAGGCGTCTTCATCCCCTTCTTTTAACCGCTGTACAAGCATGAATTCTGATGTATTCATACATGGGTCATTCTCCAGTCTTAAATTTACCTGATTGGTAATCAAATTGATATATATTTTAGGGAATTATACCCTTCAGCTTCCATTTTATTAATTAACCCGAGTTAATAATTCATAATTGCATCTCCCTCTTCACCTCCATTACTATAATTTCGATCACCGTTATTCTTTTTGTAATTATTGATCCTGAAGCTCATTGTTAACCTGACTACCTGTGATTCTCTTCTGAAGTTAAACTCATCATAAAACTGGTTTCCTTCACTAACGAAGGCGAAGGATCCTGTTCCAAAGATATCCTGTATCTGGAGTGTAGCAGATAGTTTATTATTAAAGAGATCCTGGCGGACAGCAGCACTTGTCATCATGAAATCTTCTCTTCTACCCTGAGCGGTGGCAGACGGCCCCTGGAAAAAGCCCTGGATCTGCAATCTCGTGGTTGGGGTGATCCGGAAATTAGCGTTCATACGGGCATCGTAATTATTACTGCTGGCTGTTACCCCTTCTTCCGACACATTCCCCTCCAATGAATAATGGTAATAATTGGAGCTGGCATTAAAACTTAACCAGTTCGTTACCAGAAAGTTAATCATCAGCTCGGCACCGACAGCATTTTCCTGGTTCAGGTTTTCCATGGTATGAACACGAATACCCTCCTCATTCAGGTCCATCACCCTGGTAATGCCATTCTTAGTCTGCCGAAAATACCCTTCAAGACTGATAAAGGAGGATTTACCCACACCCTTCTGATAACTTAATTCATATGAATTAACATATTCCGGCTCTAATCCGGGATTGCCTATACGTAAATTATTTGGATCCATAAAATTGGGGAAAGGATCCAGGGAAAACCCCCTGGGCCTGTTTACACGTCTGCTGTAGCTGGCCAGCAACTGGTCTTTGCTGCCTATTTTCCTGGATACATGGGCCGAAGGAAAAAGGTCCAGCCGTTCAATTACAGCCGGATCATCCGACATCTGATGATCCACCCGGCGATAGGTGTATTCAGTCCTGAGCCCGGCCTGCAGGCTGATGAATTCCCATTCCCTGCTGAATATACCGTAAGCGGCCTGAATGGTTCTTATAAAATCCATTGTGCTGCTGAAGGCCTGGTTATTGATCCAGCCATCGGAATTGTTATCCCACTCATTAAAATTATAATCTTCATCCCGGAAAACCAGTCGCATCTGGTATCCGGCTTCCAGCTTCCCGTGATCATTTAAAGGCCTCGTGTAATCGAGTTGATACCTTATCCTGTTTCTGATACTTGTTTCAGAAGAAAATATTTTTAGAAGATCATCATCTATCTTCCAGGTTTCATCGGTGACCCATTGGTTCTGGTACTCTTCCGATCCTCCTTTACCTCTTTCTACATTCAAATAGGTGGTCAGATTATGACCTTTGGTATCGAATAACCTGGAATAATTGAGCGTCAGGTTATAAAAATCCCCCGAACGCCGGTCGGTAGTATTAGCGATATAATACAAGCGGTCACTGGCTGGAAGGGTATATTCAACAAAATCATTATTATTGATGCGTGTCCTTCCATGCTTTCCTATGCTTCCTTCGAGCGTAATTGAGTTCTTCGAATTCATTTCCCAGGTGCTCCCTCCTTTAACCGTATACCCATCATGGCCGTGAAGTCCGTCCCCTTCGCTGACCACATATCTGGTGGTATCGCTGTTTGCAGTGATCTGGGTCCGGGAAAGGCTGCCAAGCCTGTTTTCATCATTATAATCGGCCCCCAGATAAAAAGAAAAATCATCCATTTTATAATTGAACAAACCATCCGCTCTGTATTTATGATTGGTGCCGACAGAAGCATTCATAATACCGTTAAAACCATCCAGCGCCCGCTTTTTTGTTACAATGTTAATGATGCCAGCCAGACCGTCAGGATCAAATTTTGCTGATGGGTTGGTGATGATCTCAATATTATCCACGGCCGATGCCGGGATCTGTCTCAACGCATCGCTACCATTCAACGGACTGGGTTTGCCGTCAATCAGCACGGTGAAATTAGAACTGCCGCGCAACATGACATTCCCATCGATATCGACGGTTACTGATGGAGCGTTTTCCAGGGCACGGGCAGTACTCTCGCCCATAGTATTCAGATGCTCACTTATCTGTATCACCTTCCTGTCAATTTTATATTCTACAGGAGATCTTTCTGCTCTTACCTGTACCTCATTTAGTTGTCTGGAAGCCTCATTCAGCATGATATCCTCCAGGCTGATCTCATAATTATCTGGTTTAATCTTAATGCCGGGGATTATTGTTTTATTATAACCGATGAATTTAACTTCCAGGTAAAAGCGTCCGAAAGGAATTTTTTGCAATAAAAAACTGCCGTCCTCCGCTGCAATGGTACCCGTCACTAATGAGGAGTCGCGCTGGTCGTAGAGCACCAGATTGGTATAGGGCAGCGGTTCATTTGTCTGCCCATCAAAAACCTGTCCTTTAACCGCACCAATAGGTTCCCGTTTATCACCTGAAAGGATTCCTGTCGGTGACTGTCCATAACCCGGGAGAGTGGTTAACAGAAACAATGTAAAAAGCAATATATCCCTTTTCATAATTATACACGTAAAAATAATTTTGCTGAAATTCGTTTTCCCCTCTA
>CAZYDB010000268.1:0-6451 GCA_964645995.1 uncultured Roseivirgaceae bacterium | reverse complement strand
CAGTAATTGATATCCGTTGGAATGATGTATGGCCTTATGCGTTAGGAAAGCGTTCAGGTTTCTGAAATAAATACGGATATCACCAGGTTTTTCGTAGCTGATGACTTTCAGGGTGACATCCAGGATCTCCTTTAAAGGATCTAGCTGAATCAGTTCGTTGCCACCAGCGTTATTAATTGTTAAAATAATCGAAAAAAGAAAAGGATTAGTTGGGAGGCGTCTTTCTTCAAGCTTTCTGTAAATCTTCTCAACCGTTAACTTCTGATCGGCAGAAAGGCCTCCGCTATCCCAGAATGATTGAAATTCATTCGCTTTTTCAATAACCGATGGGATTTTCGTGCGATAAATTTTAGTAAGTATTTCTCCCACTACATCATCCCGTTGAGGGAGGCTATCCAGGCTATTCTGCCCGTAACTTGCCTGAAACAGGATCAGGGATAAGAGGAATGCCGATATATTAATGCGCTGTATCAATCCTGTCAATCCTTCTTTTAATACCTTATACTTCCCGGATGAGTTATTATAGGTATAACGAAATGGAATATAATTGTTACAATATTTCGTTGAAATTTAATTAGTTTTTTTTTGAAAAACTAAGGATGACCATTTATTCCTGTTCTTCTGGTGTTGAAGTGACAGGCCTGACTTTCGGGCTTTTTCAATGATTAGTTCAGCATCCTGAATAAAAAAGCCGCTGGTGATAAAAAAGCCGTTATTATCGAGATGCCCTGCATAAGCGGGCAGGTCGTCGAAGATAACATTCCTGTTGATATTAGCCAGTATACTATCAAATAAGAGCGTTTTCCTGATGGAATGAACATTACCTTGAATAATATTGATTGTTTGACAATTATTGAGAATTACATTTTCCTCTGAATTTGAAATAGCCCAGGGATCTATATCAAATCCAAGTACCTGTAAAGCGCCTTTTTTTTCCGCCAGAATCGAGAGTATTCCTGTACCACAACCGGCATCGAGCACTTTTTTGTTTTGTTGATCAATCTTCAACAGGTTTTCAATCATCAGGCAGGTAGTATCGTGATGTCCGGTACCAAATGACATTTTTGGGTTAATAATGATCTCTAATGGGTATTTTTTTTCAATCGTATGAAAGGTTGACCGGATCAGGCATTGATCATCAACAATTACAGGATCATAGCTTTTTTCCCATTCTTCATTCCAGTTTTTTTCTTCAATTTCCCCGATATGATACCCGACCGGGCCGACATTTTTTATCCTCCCTATGATCCTTCTAATAGTCTCTTCATTGAATAGAGATGATTCTAAAGAAGTCTGAAACCCATTTTCCAGCTCAATGAATGAATCGAACCCATTCATCCCTAAATCAGCCATTAGTATTTCATCAAAAGGAGGGCTGCAAAAGACCTGAATGATTGTATATTTTTTGGTCATCAGTTATTACAACCAGCAAACGATTCAAAGGCCGTAAAATAAATGGTGAAATCGGCATTGTTTTTTGATTCAACAAAATGGATGCTGAAGTCGGCAAATGCTTGTTTATCGGTAAAAAACCATATTCCGTTCCGGTCTGCAAAAAGAGCATTATCCGTTTCATAGATAAGCATATCTGCAAAAGCTTCAGAATCCTCCTCATAGACCAGGAAGTCGGCCTGGCCGGGATATTCTGCAATATAAACAGTACCATGAAGTTCACAATAGGTTTGTATGATCCTGTTTCCGGAAAATGAAGAACCGGGTAGCCACATCCCCAAAGATAAAAAGTACAGGATAATTAATCTATTCATTGGAAATTGAGGACCGTTTATTGTTATTCCGGCAACAAACGGCCCTGTATTATAACTAAAACGATTTAATGATATCAAGAAAATCCCTTGCTTTAAGAGAAGCACCGCCTATCAGCCCTCCATCAACATCAGCGCCAGCAAATAATTCTTTTGCATTATCCGGTTTCGCGCTTCCTCCATAAAGTATCGAAATTTCTTGAGCAAACTCTTTGCCATATTGCTCGGCCAGGTGATTTCGGATGGCAGCGTGCATTTCCTGTGCCTGTTCCGATGAAGCAGTTTTGCCAGTTCCAATTGCCCATATTGGCTCATAGGCAAGGACTATATTTTTAAACTGGTCTTTTGAAAGATGGAAGAGACTTTCGGTGAGCTGGCCGGTTACAAATTCTACATGATTCCCTTTTTCTCTGATGTCCAGGGATTCCCCACAGCAAAATATTGGGTTTAGGTCATTTTCAAGTGCTATATCAACTTTTTTTGCCAGGAGTTGATTGTTTTCCTTAAAGTATTCCCTTCTTTCACTATGTCCAAGAATAACATAATCGCAACCTGCAGATTTCAACATAAAGGCAGATATCTCGCCTGTAAAGGCGCCTGAAGGATTTTCATTACAATTCTGGGCTCCCAGAAAAACCTGATCCGTGTCTTTTATCATTTCTTTAACACTGTTCAGATGCGTGTAGGGAGGGTTGAGTATAACAACTGTATCTTCAATGACCTCATCTTTTACCATATTCACAATTTCAGAAGTCAATGATAATCCTTCCGCCAGGGCTTTATTCATTTTCCAGTTTCCAGCAACTATATTTTTTCTCATGGGTATAAAAATTTAATTCGAACAAAAAATTATTAATGATTCAAAGATAACCAATTGTGCCCCGGATTCAGAGGAATCATTCAATAAATCAGTTAAAAGGCTTCTTTAACGGCCACATAAATCGCAAACTGATCACCAGGGCCCTTGCCAATATCGAGGCGAACGTTTAATTTTTCGTCTTTGAAAGGTCTGAAGCGACCTCCTGCCCCTACAACATACTTCAGGTCATTAAATCCGAGGGTTGAAAAACCGGAGGCTACATTCCCGATACCTGCAAAGAGAACACCGCCCAATCGCCAGAAAAGTTCCCGTCGTCCTTCCAGTTGGAGGTAGCTGGCATGGTGGTCAATATACCTGTATTCGTGCTCGAGCCCCCTCAGGCGTATGTCACCGCCAAGTCTGGCGAGTTTATAAAACGGGACGTTTCCTGTCGCCTGACGGTAATGGAACTGTAAACCAAGAATATTCTTTTCGGAAAAGACTTGCTTAAAAAATCTGAAATCAATCAGGATATCATTAAAAACATAATCATTTCCACCTATGTCAGCGAAAAAAACCGGTTTTAACTCAAAATATATTCCACTTTCAGGATAGAGAATATTATTCCTCGTATCATAACGGAGGACAGGTCCCATGCCAATGATCCGTCCACCTTCAATTCCAGGCACGTTTTCATTGACCAGGATTCCATTGGGATCGAGGTCTTTAATATCATTAATCAACCATTCATAGGCAATGCCCAGAAAGAAATCAGAGGAAAGAGCCCGGGAAAAATTTCCATCCCATTTAAAAAAACGATTGGTATATGATTCTCTTTCGGATGTAGTATTTTTTCCGGTTCCATAAAAGTAATCGGGATAGTTAAAGTACCTGACGGTTGTATTATAATTAAGGTTTTTAGGGAAGAAGAATTCAAAATCGATAGCCGACAGAAATTGTTTATTGAATGTATATAAAAAATAGGGGCTGACAGAACTGGGTCTGTAATACGCTGACGGTTCTTGGTTATCCTGATTATTAAAAATAAGGAAACCTACAGCGCCAAGCGATAGCGAAGTTTCAGGGGAATAACCGGCCGCCGGATAAGCCGTGATCTTAATTTTACGTTTACTGTGCTGGCCGGTGGTGTCCGTTTCTGGTTCCTGACTGAAAGAATAGAAATTTGCCAGGACCGCTACCAGTATAAAAAGAGCTGACCAGATTGATTTTGATGTTCCCGGGCTCAGATTATTGAGTACCGCCATATTAATCCAGCCAGTATCGTGATTCAAACATAAATGTAATGGCAATGCCTGCAATAGCTGCTGATATCACCATATACCAGTCCCTTCTGCTTATTCCCAGGTTATTGACGAATATCCAGGAAATAAGAAGATAGATCATAAAGACAATAAGAAAAGCCAGATCAAGACCAAGATTAAAGGCGATTAAAGGAATAAAAACTGCTTTATTCATTCCGATAATAGAATCCAGGTAGCCGGCGGAGCCAAATCCATGTATTATCCCGAAAATACAGGCCAGTATATAGCGTGATGGATTCCGGGTAATGGTAGAAACCTGCCCCCTGAATATGTTTGATAAGGCGGCAACAAGGATTGTGAGTGGGATAAGATAGTGAATTACTTCAAGGCTGGGGTTGATAAGTTTGTAAGATGAAAGGCTCAGGGAACCCAGGTTGCCCACGATGTAAAACAATAACAGGAAAAGGGCTCTGCGCCAGTCGCGAAGCTGGTAAGTAGCAAAGAGGACAATGATAAACAGCATATGATCTGCGCTATGAAGATCCAGAATATGTCCGATGCCGAGTTTGAGGTATAATATGAATGTCGCCATAAACCGATTAAATCAGGAAAAAATCGAAGATACCCTTATGGGTGATGCCATGAAAAATCCTGTTTTATCCGCATGAGGCCCGAAAGATGTATTGAAAAACGATGGGAAGCAAGTCATGGCTTAATTATTTCTAAAATACGAATTACTAAGGACTTCCCAGAATCCGCCATTGTGTTTAAGCAATACCACATTATCGGCAAAGAATGTTTCATCATAGGAGCGTTTACGGAATACTCCCCAGGCTTTTTGAAAGTTTTCTCTCTTCAGGTCTCTTGTTGCAAGTGTTAAATGAGGATTGAATCTTTCACTGTTACGTATCAGTTTTTTTATATCAAATATCTTGTCAAATCGCTTCAGGATTTGATGGAACAACGAATTAAGTTCTTCATTTTCTTCAACATTGATAAAGATCACTCTGGGAGGGAAGGCTCCAAAACCATTAAGCCTTACCCAAAATCCCTTGCATGTTTCTGTAAATGAATCTAGCGCCACTATTAATTCCTGCTCACGATCCTCCTTCCATTTAAAGGGGGGCAGGAGGGTTATATGAGGCGGTGATTTCAGGGCATGTTTTGCCTGGTATTCATCCTTAAAAAGGAATTTTAGATCCGTAACCTCCTTTTGTATTGTTTCCGGAGGCATCACGGCAATAAAATACAGATTTTCTTTCATGACTGTTTATATTGAAAGATTCTCCCGCCAGGAATTTCGGAAGGCGCTCTGATTTCCCTTTCAGCTTCGCCAGGGCTATGCAAAAAGGGGCTGGGTTAAATTGGCGAATTTCTAATATCTTATCGAATAGTATTTCTTTGGGCTTAAGTAAATTATAAATGATAAGGGATAAAAAGCGGTTGGCCTTATTCTGCCATATTAAATTAGGTCTGTCTTCATCAAAAGAAGGCCGGTCAATGGCAGTTTAAGGTCAACCGCTGATCAAAATTAATTAGGCTTTGGCTGCTTTCACTGCTTTAGCTTTTATCTTTTTCTTTTCCCTGTTAAAATCAAGTACTGCCGGGGTAGCGATAAATATTGAAGAATAGGTACCGACGAGAATCCCGACGAGCAGGGCAAAGGAAAACCCGCGAAGTACTTCGCCGCCAAAGATCAGAAGTATTAATACGACAACCATGGTTGTAAACGAGGTGATCAAAGTACGGGAAACCGTATTATTAATGGCTTCATTGAACACTTTAATCATGGGGGACCCCGGCTTTAAAAGGAGATTCTCACGAACCCTGTCAAAAACCACCACGGTATCGTTAATCGAATAACCGATAATCGTGAGCATAGCAGCAATAAACACCTGATCCACTTCAAAAGATTTTCCAAAGAGTTGTGCAAAAGAATAAGCCGCCAATACAAATAGGGTATCATGAAATAGGGCCAGTACCGCTCCAAGGCCAAACTGCCATTTTCTGAATCGAATTACGATATAGATAAAGATTACGATCAGAGAAAATATCACAGATTCCATTGATGCCGTTTTAATATCATCAGCAATCGTTGCCCCTACCTTTGATGACCCTATGATGGCAAAACTGGATTCATTAACCTTTTCAGCATTCGATTCATAAGAAAGTCCGGTTTCGTCAGATATCCCCTTTATAAGGGCTGATTCAACTTTTGCATCCGCCTCTGATGATTCATCACCGATCAGATAACTGGTCGTCACCTTAACGACATTATCAGCGCCATACCATTTCAGTTCCTTCATTGTCAAATCCCGGTTGAAGCGTCGTTTTCAATTCCGTGGCTGAAACCGGATCTTTAAATTCGATGATATAGGAACGGCCTCCCCTAAAATCCACGCCCAGGTTCAGGCCACCTTCTATTATCAACAATCCCATACCGATAACAATAAAGGCGGAAGAGAATACATAAGCCAGCTTTCTTTTTGACATAAAGTCGAAATTCATATTGGTCAAAAGATTCCTTGACCATAGCATGTCAAATGATATCTTGCTTTTATCGCCTTTCCTGGTCATCCACGTTACAATAACCCGTGTGATGAACACTGCCGAGAAGAAGGATGAAG
>CAZYDB010000267.1:4800-6452 GCA_964645995.1 uncultured Roseivirgaceae bacterium | reverse complement strand
ATGATTTCCAACTCCAGGATACGTACAACACTGCTAGCGGTTCTGTTTATTCATTTCGTTATCTTATCCACCGGTAAAAATGCATCGTTACATGGCAAGGGCCGGTGGGAGTTATTTGAAACAGATGCTTTTAATATCTATTATACCGATAAATACTTAAGTCAGGCAGAAGAAACAGCAGTTATACTTGAAAACGCATATGACCGGATCACTGCTCTTGTCGGTTATACTCCTGTTGAAAAACTAATGATTTATCTGGTGCCTGCAGAAGAAAAGGGGCTGAAAATCCCCGGATCCGCACGAGTCGGAAAGGTATATCTCGGTAATCAGGCATTAAAGGCAGATATTGTTTTTGCTTTTTCTGATTGTTTGATCAATAAAATGTACAGTAAACGTGATTTGAGGCATCTGGATGAATGGTTTGTAAATGGGGTAAAAGGGTACCTTGCCGGTATTCATGCCGATGCCTCGATGATGTCCCTTGAACGCCTGGATCCTCAAATCCTGGATGACATGAAGGGCCAGGAAGCAATGAGAACAGGTATCCTGTTATGGGATTACCTGGTTAAGATGAATGGTGAAGGAGCGATTGCCCATATTCTTAACAGCGCCCGGATAATAGAAAGTGATTCCGATGCAATCGCTCAATTTATGGATGTGCCCTTCGATAACATCCTTAACAACTGCAGGAAATATTACCGCGAATAATATATTTTTTTTTACTTTTACCTTCTTAACCCGAAAAATTCATAAATTTTCCCCTGACTTTATCGGGACGCTTATCAGAGGTTAATCCCGTTGTGTAACTACGTGATAATAAATATTTTAAATTGTTAAGACGGTTTATTTTGAGAATAGTTTATGAATAATCGGGGTTTTATCTCCAGGATGTTCTTACTTGGGTAGGTTTTTAGGAAAAGACAACTGCATGGTTTTTCCGGTATTCAGGATGGTCTCCCGGATATGAAGAACCGGATGCAGGGGTAAAGTGGCGGATCCAGGATTGATCCCCCCTTTTTTCTGTTTCTTTTAGATACTGAAAATAATATTATTAATTTATCTGATGGATTATTTATTCCTTTTTCTTCTTGTGGTTGTGGCCTTTTTTTACAGTGCCGTTGGGCATGGGGGTGCCAGCGGTTATCTCGCCCTGATGGCCTTATTCGGGATAGAACCCCTGCTCATGCGATCTTCAGCACTTACCCTGAACCTTTTTGTTGCCGGAATTGCATTCTTTGCTTTCTACAGAGCCGGATACCTTAAGTGGCGACTGATACTTCCTTTTTTAATCACTTCAGTGCCGATGGCTTACCTGGGCGCCCAAACCATCATTGATCCCAGGATATATAAAATTATTCTCGGAGTATTTCTGATGATTGCTGTTGCCCGCATACTCTACAAACCAAGGGAATACGCAACTTCTAAGGATAATAATATACTTATTTCATTGTTCACTGGAGCCGTACTGGGATATTTTTCCGGAATGATCGGCATTGGAGGAGGAATTATTCTAAGTCCTCTGATCATTTTGCTGCATTGGGCGAATGTAAAGGAGGCGGCAGCGGCATCAGCTTTGTTTATTTTATTGAATTCTGCTGCCGGTCTATTCGGGATATACCAGGCGGGGTTTACACCCAACCCGGATATCTTTA
>CAZYDB010000267.1:0-4790 GCA_964645995.1 uncultured Roseivirgaceae bacterium | reverse complement strand
GTATTGTTTGCTTTTTCCGGCGGCATATTGGGGTCCTGGAGTGGAAGTTTTAGATTATCGATCTTAAGATTGCAATACCTGCTTGCCGGGGTTTTGTTAATTGCCAGTTTCAAATTGTTTTTAACCTAAGGATGATGCTTAAATCTTTTCCTGAAGTATTATCTGTGTCGGGTGCCGGTCGCAATGTGGGTAAGACTACTCTTATCTGTCAGCTTATACAAAGATATGCTTCTCAGCACCCTGTTGCCGCAATCAAGATTTCACCTCATTTTCATAAAGTGGAAGGCCTTGAGCTGATAGGCGAAGCACCGGGGCAGTTTAGTATTTATAATGAGGTCAATCCCGGGACTGCCAAGGATAGTTCCAGGATGCTTAAAGCCGGCGCATCTCCTGTATTTTATGTTCAGGCGGTGGAATCAGAGATGTTGAAAGCCTTTAATGAGTGTATGGCATTAGTTCCCCACGGCCGACCTGTGATCTGTGAGAATGGAAGCCTTACGAAATATATTGATCCGGGCCTGAGTTTATTTCTTATGAGTGCCGGATTGTTGAATCAGACCAAAAAACCAGGCAAAAATGCCATAAGAATAATGAATAAGGGAGTAGATTACCACGAGCCTATAAGCAGAATTCTTTGGAGGGATAATACATGGAAATATAAACAATAAGATATGATTTCATTCGAAGAAGCATTGAACATCGCCTTGTCAGTGGAATTTAATGAGCCGGCTGTCGAATCGGTAGTGCTTGGTCAATGTATTGGCAGGGTGCTTGCTGCACCGGTACTGTCTGATACCGATATGCCTCCTTTCAGCCGGTCAGCCATGGATGGCTATGCCTGCCGGCGAGCCGATCTCAAAGATCCGCTGGAAGTAGTTGAGGAGATACCTGCAGGTCACTTCCCAGGGAAAATGATTCAAAAGGGTCAATCTGCGAAGATCATGACCGGCGCACCTGTACCTGATGGTTGTGATTGGGTTGTCAGGATTGAGGATACTTTTATAAATGAAGAAGGCAAGGTTGTTATCACAAAGGCTGGGAAAGTGTCAAATATCAGGTATCAGGGAGAGGATGCAGGGAAGGGGGAAATATTAATACCGGCAGGGACCATGGTTAAAAAACAGCATATCGGCATAATGGCCGCTACAGGCATGGTGCATTCTGATGTTTATTGTCTGCCAAAGGTAGGTGTAATAGCAACGGGCTCAGAGCTTGTGCCGCCTTCCGATAAACCGGGGATCTCCCAGATCAGGAACAGTAATGGCCCGCAATTGATCGCTCAATTGCAGGATAATGGAATTACAGGCAAGAACTATGGCATAGCAGCAGATGAACAGGAAGGCATGAAGGGGCTGTTCCTGAAATCGGTTTCAGATAATGATGTCGTTTTAATTTCAGGAGGCGTATCTGCAGGAGATTATGATTTCGTGCCGGAACTGTTGTCGGGAGCAGGGTTAGAAATAAAATTCCATAAAATGAATGTGAGGCCTGGCAAGCCTCTTCTTTTTGCTGCGAAACAAGGAAAATATGTGTTTGGCATACCCGGTAATCCTGTGTCTACCTTTGTTCAGTTTGAAGTGCTTGTAAAACCATTCCTTTTAAAAATGATGGGTTGTGAGAAACCTGTAAAACCGCATATGATGCCTATGGGACTTGATTATACGCACATGAGCAGTCACTTGCGTATTTTTATTCCTGTTCGTTTTGAGGATAGTGGCGCCATACCTTTGGAATATCATGGTTCCGGGCACCTTACTTCTTATGCCGGAGCCGATGGGATCCTTGAAATACCCGAAAATACTGAATTTATTTCGAGTGGGGAACCTGTTTTGGTACGGCCATTATAAGGTCCGCCTCAACAAAAAATAATTCAGAAGAATTAAAAACCTTATCTTCATGAAGAACAAAAAATTAAGTCATATTGATAAAGAAGGTAAAGCCAATATGGTGGATGTTGGTGGGAAGCCGGATGATGAAAGAATTGCCAGGGCAGAAGGTTTCATAAGGCTGCAACCAGAGACAGTAGCATTGATCAATGGTAACATGATGAAAAAGGGAGATGTGCTCGCTATTGCCGAGATTGCAGGGATCCAGGCTGCAAAACAGACGGCGAGCCTTATCCCTTTATGTCATCCGGTGATGCTTTCAAAGGTAGAAGTAAAAGCCGCTCCGGAAAAAGAAGGTATACGCGTAATTTCCACGGCAAAAACCATTGGTAAGACTGGTGTTGAGATGGAAGCACTTACCGCTGTTACCATTGCTCTTTTAACTGTTTATGATATGTGTAAGGCTGTCGATAAAGAGATGGAATTAACAAGGGTACGGTTGATTGAAAAAATAAAAAGAAAGCCTGATGAGCAGAATGATTAAGATCCTTTCGGTTAATGTGTCTGAAAAAAAGGGGGTGGTGAAATTACCCGTTGATGCCATCCGGCTTACCGGAAAAGGGATATCCGGAGATGTTCATTCAGGCCACTGGCACCGGCAGGTGAGTATGCTGGGAGTTCATAGTATCCAAAAAACAGAAAAGGAATTGGATCGAAAGATCACACCCGGTGAGTTCGCTGAGAATATCACAACTGAAGGGATGCCGGTTCATAAGGCAGGGGTATTCGACCGTTTTTATAATGAACAGGTTGAACTGGAGGTGACTCAGATCGGTAAAAAATGTCATGGGAATGGTTGTGCTGTTTTACAGGATACCGGCAGGTGTGTGATGCCTGAGGAAGGAGTATTTCTTAGGGTGTTAAAAGGAGGACGGCTGAGAGCCGGGGATCATTTGACTTATAGGCCGAGGGTATTTGAGATAAAAATTATCACCATCAGCGATAGAGCCAGCAGGGGTATCTACGAGGACAGAAGCGGCCCTGAGATAGCCCGGTTTATTGAAGAATTTTACGGTTTCCGGCAGAGAAAGGCTTCCATCCACAACGTTGTCATACCGGATGATCCTCCAACCATCCGGGAAACAGTAAAAAAAGGGTTGGATCAGTCGGTTGATATTATTATCACTACCGGGGGTACGGGCATAGGGCCAAGGGATTTTACTCCGGATGTTGTACGGCCCATGTTAGCCAAGGAAATTCCTGGTATCATGGAACTGGTCAGGGTCAAATATGGAATGGATAAGCCCAATGCCTTACTAAGCCGTGGCATTGCCGGTGTAACTGGGATGACTCAATTATATACCCTTCCCGGGAGCGTGAAAGCAGTAAAAGAATACTGCGAAGAAATCTTTAAAACCATCGATCATACCATGCTTATGTTGCATGATATCGGGGATCATTAACCCAGCTTAGACAAGCTCATGCCTGCCACTATCTACTGACATTCCTGAATACCAATCACCTGATAAGAAATACATTTTCTCCTATTCCGGCTCTAATTAGCTACACAGTCTGTAATGCAGTATCCCGGTCGTGAATATGCCCTTTCTTATCCTTCAGAAAACCGGCTTCTTTGCCGTTATGAAAAGCCAGGATCTCTGAGATGATGGATAAGGCAATCTCGTCCGGGGTCTCAGCGCCAATATTCAGCCCAACGGGAGCAAATATTTTCTTATTCAGATCTTCCAGAGGCTCTTTATGACTTTTTTTGAGTTCTTCTACCATCGTTTTCATTCGCTTTTTGGGTCCAAGCAGCCCGATATACGGAATATCCGATTTGCCCAGACCTTTTAATACTTCCCGGTCATATTTGAAGTTATGGGACATCACAAGGGCATAGGATGCATTAAGCTCCCTCGTTTCCCTGTAAACATCTTCACCCGGAATATTGAGCACCTGGTCGGCTGAAGGGAATTTCTGTGGGAAAGTTTTGGCAATGCATTCATCGGCAACGGTCACATGCCAGCCCAGGTTTTTTGCCAGGTTGACGACAGGGATAACGTCATAACCACCGCCAAAGATCATGAGGTGGATCGGAGGCACCAGTATCTCGTAAAAAAGAGATGCCTGGTGATTGTCGACCCTGATATCTTTTTGAAAGGACTGGTTCCAATGGATCATGTTTTCAGCTTCATCGCTGACCAGCTTGCTTAATTTTTCATTCGAAAAATTATCCCTTATCTGTCCCTTATGATCAATATGTAGTCGCTCGCCGGCAACCCCCATGGATTCATGGGTGACATGATACATGGTTACCAGCAGGTGCTTTCTGTTTGACTGTATAAATTCTTTGAAGATTGTTATGGGATGAAAATTACCTTTATCATGAATAAGTGGCTCGATAAGTACATCTATAACCCCCTCACAGCCCATGCTGAAAGGGATATGGTCGGCAGGTTTGTCTTTCCTTGTGTCATAGGTGATATGCCTGGGAGCGCCGGAACGCATTACCTCCCTGGCTTTGCGAAGCGCATCTCCTTCCAGGCAACCCCCGCTTATGGCCCCTTCCCAATGGCCGTCTTCAAGGATCAGCATCCTGGCTCCCGGTTGGCGATAGGATGAACCTTGTATTTTTACAACCGTGGCAAGGGCAGCTTTTTGGTGGGTAAAATCTATGGATTCAAAGGTTTTGATGATCGTCGTAAGTTCTTTCATGGCTCCCTTATTTCAGTAAAATGCAATATTCTTCTGAGACAAATTTAATATAAAAATCCTTCAGTCTGACCCGGCAAGTCCATTTTCGTAAGAAGGTAATTTTTTTTACACGATACCGCAAGTTTTTCCCGGGTTATTCATCTAATGGGTAAATAAATTTTAGTTGCGCTTTTGTGTCGTACTAAATTTAAAAAAGAGAGAAGCATTAAATAAAGAAAGACACCTGATGAATTTACATTAAAAGCCTGA
>CAZYDB010000266.1:0-6493 GCA_964645995.1 uncultured Roseivirgaceae bacterium | reverse complement strand
ATCTCGTGTTCTGTGGAGGTTGTGGTTTGATGACATTAAAGGATTTACGATATTAGTTGGTCAATCATCCTTCTAAATATCAGTAATTTACATCGGATTAAAGTTTAAAAAATTTCAAGTTGTTTGGGGGCAGGTGCGAGTGGTTGGGTGTTTTTTCCCCAGAAATTCATGATCTGTTCATATTGTTTATCGGTAATAGTCAGGATGCTTACCTGCCCATGGGGAGGCATAAAACTTTTAACCCGTTTAATATGAACTTCAGCACTTTCGCGACTACCGCAATGGCGAATATAAACAGAGTATTGCATCATGTTAAAGCCATCCTTTAGCAGCCTTTTTCGAAAATCAGCGGCTGCTTTTCTCTCTTTTTTCTCAACTACGGGAAGATCAAAAAAAACAAAAAGCCACATTGCTCTGTATGCGCTCAGCCTGTCATGATCCATTAATTATCGTTGGATAATCGATTCTTTTTCGTTTTTTTTCAAAACATAAAGCCAAAGAGGAGGTCGTTCGTTGCATAGCCACCATCATGGGGCTTTTATTATCCTTTAGCATCACATCACTGCTTAATAAGGATAAAAAGGCAGCCTTTTTATCCTTGTCAAGTACATGAAAACTTACCGGATCATCCTTCAGGATCCGGTAAACAAGCAAATCCACAAACGGTCTGTAAGGTTCTATTATGTCATCGGCAAGGCAGAAGGCATTATACCGGTTATGATGATGGATACCCAATGCCGGTAATAGACCTGATCCGGCTAGTGCCCGTGCGATAGCGGCCCTTACAATAGCATATCCATAATTCAACAAAGAGTTTGGCGGAAGACCGAATCTCTCCCTTCTGAAATCATTTCCAAATATAATATTCCAATATTTGCGAGATGCTTTAGCCTCCTCATTCGACATGTCACCGCTTTTTACCTTGGAAATATGGTATTTTACGGGAGAATGATTCAATTCCACACTTTTTAATACCTCAGACTGATTGTTGATCTTCGCTTTTACAGTTTGCATCCACAATTGTTTTTTTAATGGTTCAGGTGCTGCAACCTGGTAACGGTATCTTTCATTCTGTACCTGATGGGTGGCAATATGGAAAAGTATGGATGCCGGATGATGTTTTTCATCACAGATTATTACTGAAACATTGTTTTCCGCAAGCTGCTGGAATACCGGAAGCGTTACCGTTACCTGAGGATGGTCCAGCATCAGGCAGGCAAGGTCTTCTATTGGCACCTGTTTCGTTTCCCCTCTATCCCGATTCTCACAGATAAGCTGACCGTATTTGACTGAAACTTTAAACGGATTGCCTATATAGACGATTCTTTTCAGCATGTTATATCTTGGTTATTTTTCCGATAACATCGATATTGACTTTTATGGGATTGAGTTTTATCCAAGCCTTGAAACTTACAATCCTGATTTCTTCTTTATGATTATTCAAGGTTGACGCTTTATGGTGCCTGAAGGTATAATACATGGAAGAGATCTTCTGGACCCTGTAAAGAAAAGTACCCAGTTCATGGCCGGATTCAGCTATTTCGTAGTCCTCATCCGATAAACCGATAAGAAACATATCGTTTATCTTCAGGGTAGTAATGACTTCCTTCCCGTTTGTTGGAAGCTGGTAGATGGGTTGTTTTTGTTTTAACCGTTCAACAACGGTCCAGAAAGTAACAATCTCTTCTTTAAGGTTTCCATCCTGGTCCTCGTATATGAGTACGTGATGGTTGTTTCTGGGATTAACGTACTGGTTAATTTCTTTCAACCTTTCTGCGTTCCCAAGATTTTCCTGAATCCGGACTTTCCGAACTGGTACCGGATCCCCGTTTTTGTTCGGTAATTTAATGAGGTATTCAGGTTCATCATTTTCAATATATGTTACAAAGGCACCTGAAGGGATTTTATCTTTTTTCGGTCCCGTATATCCACCAATGGATTGTATCTGCTGATGGACCAGATCGCGTATAACCGGGTCAACAATTTTTTCTACCTGCTTGTAGGTTGATAATTCAGTTAATGGTTTGCGAATATGATAGGAACTATCAGGTTGATGGACTCCTTTTCTTTTGCCATAAATAAACTCTTTGTGCAATTGATCTCTGGCGGCTTCACTAAAGTTTTTTTGATAGGTGCCGTTAATCTTGTTTTTTACGAATCGATGAGTAATTATCTTATTCCTTTGCCTATGAGAGACTAAAATGGCAGACACCATTTCATTTGCTTGTTGCCTGAAATCATCCCATGGCATCGGGAAGTTCTTTAACTGATAATTCCTGTTATACCTGTTCCATTTCGAGATTTCCTGAAGGTGACCCTGGTTTATCGATGCCATCACAAGCGCATCAATGGCATGGTGGCGGTGATCAGTTCGTTCCTTGATGTTTTTGTCAAATAATATTTCATTCAGTCCCCAGTAATGTCTTAATTTTTCCGTGACCTGCCCTGTTGCGACCTGTATTTTATCCTGTGGGCAGATCTTGGATAAATATTTTTTAGCTTCCCTGCTGAAATACCTCGTGTCATTTAGTTGTTTCTGAGCAAAATCTTCATCAAATCTTTTTGCCACAAATCTTTTGAATTTGGCATATCTGTTTGGAAATTCTGGGCTGCTCGAGAATAATTTTAACACTCTTTCTTGGATCTGGTCCCAATTACCTGTTTCAGCATAAAATTCATAAGGGGTTCTGTTTCCTTTAGCCCTGTTCTCATCGGCAAAGCATAAAGTTTTGTTCAAATAACTATCGTCAAGGGACCTTGAATAAGGAAAAATATGCTCAATCTGAACTTCTCCCGTAAATAATGCTGTAAAGCCGATTTTTTTACCAGTATAAGGGCAGGTATTATCACATTCCTCCCATAATTTGTATTTAAGAATATTTTCATGGTCAGTTGTAATGTTATGTTTTTTCAGTTCATTAATAATTCTTAGGTTATTGGCTTCATTTCGTTGCTGTTCTCTTCTGATTTGTTGTCGTTTTTCTTTGGAAACCTTAAGATCCCTTGCAAGTTCAATCCTTATCTTTTCAAATTTTCCATAATTGTCAAGAAGAGCGTTCACTACTTTTCTTAATTCAAAAATTCCTGTAGTTACCACAGGGTTTCTTAGATTCTGCATTTCTTTATCAGCCACAGGCCCAACAGGCAGCTTGTCCAATTTTTCACGATCTTCTGATTTTCTTGAATGGTGATATAATTTTTTTAGATGAATATCAGACAGGTTGTATTCCGTACGAAGGAGGTCAATGATGTCATTCATAAATCCACCTCTTTTGCCTGTCCTGATTATTTCCGGGACATTGGTAATAATAAGTTCCTTTTGCTCTTCATCAAGTTCTTCCCACTGTTCTCCAAAGGCATTCCTGATCCCCCCAAACACGGCTGCAATATCATAAGTGAAGCCCATTTTTAAGAAAGGCAGAATATTGTTGATAGCTTTTCTTGAGAGGTGGCTATAATCCTTTCTAAAATATATTTTTGATATGTTTTCTGCTTTTTCCTCATCAAAATCCCATTGATTTGTTGCATATTCTTTTAATTTATCCTTGTCGTCAAAGGAAAAAACTATATGCCATATATCTTCTTTTTCTTTTTCGCTAAGTTGATTCCATCGGTCTCCGAAAATCTTTTTTGAGGAAAGCACGGATATTGTTCTGGAACCGGCAATAACATCATCATCCAGAAAATTGAATTTGTAATAAGGATCCTCAAGTCCCAATTTCTTCCTAAAAGATCCAAACTTGGTTTTTTCTACTTTTAATAATACACTGACGGCTTTCTCTCTTAATTCATCATTGAGCTTTTGGCCATTTAATTCGATTGAATTTACGAATTGATATAATCTGAAGTATTCGAATGGAATGGCGCTCACAGGGCACCTGGGTTTTTTGGGTTCAAAAGTACATTTTCCAATAAGGTATTTCTGGCTTTTTAAGGGTCGCTGAAAAAAAAGTACTCCATCTTTTTTATAAGCATCTTTTTTTCTCCCACCTAATTCCTCTTTTAATTTTTCAGATAGTTCAGGGTGAAATGTTTTTTGTTTCTCCCATATTTTTTCAAATTCATCAATGTACATTTCCCTGGTAGTATATCTGTTTCTGGCACGAGGAAGCCCCTTTTTATAGGTACTGTTTTCTTCCGGAAGTATTGATTTTAGATATGATCCAAGAGAGCTGTTTTTTATTTCCTGACTTGTTTCATCTATTCCAACCTTTCTTGATTTCGGATCGCTTTTAAAGATAGCTGAATCTTCGGCCAACTGGCTCCTGCTATTGCTCTGGAACCCCCTTCGCTGGCAAATATGATAGAGTAATCTTCCAAGTTCCTGTTTTGATATCTTATTGTTCAGCGCATTAGCGCGTAATGAATATGGGTTCATGGACAACCATTTTCTGAAATCTGAATTATCCGGAAAAACGGGCATGCTTCCCTTTGCAGGACTTGTCCAATAGCTCAATTCCTGTTCACTTAGGGGACACCACCCAAGTTCAATCAGTTTCTTAAGCAGGAGCTTTTTTCTGATCTTTTTTCTGAAATGTTGTTTACGAATCCCTCTGTTAAGTCTTCTCGCCTGGTTTTTTGAAATCTCTCTTTCACCTTCTCCCAGATTCTCCACTCCGGCTTCAAATATCCGTACTCCCACATCAATAATTTTAGGTGAATCATCATCGATAATAGCCCACCCGATCGAATTTGTACCAAGATCCAAACCTAGTGTTCTTGCCATAATAAAAAAATTTATGATCGATTTTGTTAGAACTAGTTATTTTGCTAATTTCAAGATAAGAAAAAATTTCTTTATGTCATCTTATCACAATAAGGCTATATGCCGTAGGTAAGATACCTTGACCCCTGCTTCCGGTAGGGGTTATTTTTTTTAATTTAATAATGTTTATCTTTTTTTCAAAAAATATTAATGAAAAGATAAAATGATGATTTTTAGCTATATATAATCCACGAGGCAATTTATTAATTCAAGTAATTACATTTGCATAATAACTTCACCAAAGGGAGGTTGCATCCTTCAGACTTCTGGCTAATCTCCATCCTCCATCCTCCATCTTCCGTCCTTCATTCCCGCTTCCAGCAGGATCTCCCCCCTCCCCCCTCCAACCTCATCCCGGACGCAATTCCAGGACCTTCCCGTCCTCAGGCTACCATCTCTCCAAAAGTTTTCCAACCCGCAAGCCAATGCAAACTTTTGGAGAGATCCGATGTAAAGACCCCGGCATACCGCCTACTGCGGCACAGGCAGGGCCGGGGAGGATAGCGTCTTGTTTGATTCCAGGACCTTCCCGTCCTCAGGCTGCCATCTCTCCCAAAGCCTTCCAACCCGCAAGCCCACGTAAACTTTTGGAGAGATCCGTTTTCCGGTCACGCCTGCTTCGTGGTTTCGAACCTTTGGTTCTCAGTCCCGCCTGTTGCGGGATTTCGAACCTTCGATTCTCAACTTCGAGCCACGCCTACTGCGTGGTCTCCGGCCTTCGGCCTCCAACTTCGAGCTTCCAACTTCGAGCTTCCAACTTCGAGCTTCCAACTATAATCACTCCACCACTGGAAACTCCGTGATCCTGAGCGTGCTCCAGCCGTAAGGGACCAGGGTGATGTCCCCGGCCGGATGGTCGCGAAGATACAACTGCGGCCGGCTATGCGGAAGGGGACCCGCATTGGCATAAAAAAGCTCCCATTCCGGAATACGTTTACCTTTTGTCCTGATGATCGCCGGCGGAGCTTCCTGCGTCCAGGGATTTTCTTTTATCTCCCCCCCTTCAAATACAAAACTGTTTTCAGGATCATCTATGGCTGACTGCACCAATCCGTAATTCCAGGGGCTGGCAGGCAAAACCTCCCAGTAATCGCCGTATTTATCCTCATTCCTGACAAAATTCCATTCCTCTTCGATCTTAAGGGCATAGACGAGAGGACCGCGTTCCACCACTACACTGTTCTCCTTCCACCGGCTTATTCCGGTATGCATCGGGAGAAGGATCTCGAGTTCATCCCCGTTCTGCCAGACGCGGGAGAGTATTACGATCTGATTGCCCTCATACCGGCCTTCGGACCTGCCGTTGATCAGGACCTCCGCCATGCGGCACCAGCCGGGAACCCGGAGATGCAGCGGGAAAGAGACCGGCTCCTCCATGGAAAAGGAGAACCGTATTTTTTCTTCGAATGGGTAGGAAGTCTGCTCCTGTATGGTGACCTCCTTTCCGTCAGCCACCTTAGCCGTAACGGTATTAGGGGCATAGAGCAGAGCCGCCAGCCCGCCTTCATCCGTGGCATACCAGAGGTTCTGGGTGAACCTGGGCCAGCCCTGGTGCATGTTGCACGTACAGCAGGGATAACCGGTCAGCAGTCCGTAGCAGAGATCGGTGCCGTCGTGGGAGTCGTCTTCATAAAAATTATGCCGTGCCCTGGCCAGCATGGCCTGGTTGGCCGCCTGGAAATATTGCCTGCCGGAATAATCGTCCCTGGCCTGGGTGGGGAGGGCATT
>CAZYDB010000265.1:2009-6506 GCA_964645995.1 uncultured Roseivirgaceae bacterium | reverse complement strand
AGCGCGCGTCGTTCGGGACGACGAGGTCGCTGGTTCGAATCCAGTCATCCCGACCATGAAATAGAAGGCCATTGGCGAAAGTCAATGGCTTTTTGATTTTACAGGGCCGTCAGTAATTTTTTACTGTAAGGCGCTGGAAAACAAAAAGCAGGTAATAAGCCCGGCCTTCATTTCATGGTTTTACGCCAGCCAGGGATCAACGAAGTTAATCCAGTCATCCCGACTTCACCCTCCGAAGTTCCGACACCATTGGGAACGAAGGAGGGCTTTTTTTTATTCTCCCCCCGGGAATCCCTTTAATCCCATGTCGTTTCTTGACCTGATCCGGGAATATTCCGGGATCAAATCCAAAGGAGACACCAAGAATGCGTCTGTGTTTCATCTTCCTTTATTTCTGAAGTGTCAATATGAGCTTTACCCATAATTTGGTGGTAGTTCAATGTTAAAAAAACGCTCATGACATGCATCATTTTTTAACCGTAATTAATGGCCAAAATTATAATATACTGCCATATAAAATCACTAATATTCTTTTAAATGTTCCAAACAATTTAATAGATTTATTAAGGAATATTAAAATAAAATAATCATCGACTGTAATTATTTGCAATCAGTAGATTAATCAAACCAGGCATTTTAATTGAAGCCCGATTATATCATAGAGCCAAATTAATTTATTACCTAAAATCTAAAATATGAATGGATTAATTATTGCTGGAGCAGGAGCACTGCTTGCACTACTGATCATTTTGTTATATAATAATTTGATAAAAAAAAGAAACGAAGTCCAGAATATCTTCGGAAGCCTGGATGCTATGCTTAAAAAGCGGTATGACTTAATACCTAACCTGGTATCAACGGTTCAGAATTACATGAAATATGAACAAAATGTCCTCAATGAGCTAACAGAAATGCGCGCAAAAGCCGTCAATCCTGATATTGACCCTGATGAAACAATTAATGTCGAAAACAAAATCAAGAGCAGGCTTGATGGAATAATGGTTGCCGTTGAAGCGTATCCCGACTTGAAAGCCAATCAGAACTTTATGCAACTACAAGGCTCGCTCAATGAAATAGAAGAACAAATCTCTGCAGCCAGACGTGCCTACAATTCAGCAGTAACAGATTTCAACAATGCAATCCAAACCATCCCGAGCAATATTGTAGCTTCGATAATTGGTTTTAAAACAAAACCCGTCCTCGAAACCAAAGAAAACGAGCGTAAAAATGTTAATGTCAAACAATTGTTTAACTCCTGATCATAATGGATTCAGTTGAAGACCTAAAGTTACTTTTTGATACTGAAATAAAACCCAAACTGGCAGAACTAGAAGAATGGAGAATAAAAACACGCAAAAAAAGAAGAATCAGATTTATCGTATTTTTTTTATTTATTGCTGCTATACCTACTACCTCTATTTTATACCAATTAATTAAATATAATGCTGATATTAACGAAATCCTTTATAATAATGTCGATGAAATAGCCTATTCATTGCTCATAGGAGGAATAATTATCTTTTTTATTATTCTACATACATGGCAATCAATAAAGAATCCCTGGTCAAAAAATGCAAAAGACAAACTATTCAAAGAGATCGTTATTAATCGTATTGTAGAATTCATTTCCCCCCATCTCCAATATTCACCAGGGAAGCAAGTAGTACCCGGTAAAGAATTCCTTGGAAGTGAAATTTTTCGTCACTCGATATTCTATCCTATTGGCTATTATGCTGAAGATTTTATCGAAGGGAAAATTGGCGAAACCAATATACGATTTTTTGAAATTAATGGAAGGGATATGGTTTTCCCGAAAGCAAGAGGTAATAAAAAAGTTTATGATGGGAGAGTAGAAAAAATACCCTTTTATGGCATGTTCTTTATTGCCGGTTTTAATAAAGCTTTTGACGGACACACATTGGTATTGCCTGAAAAAAGGATGAATAAGCTCCAATGGATTACTGCATCAGGCAGAAAACCTGTTAAACTGGATGACCCGGAATTTGAAAAGTTTTTTACCGTTTTTGGAACTGACCAAATTACTTCAAGATATGTGTTATCAAATTCCTTAATGCAAAGAATAGTCAACTATTGCAAAAAAATAAAGAGACCGATTAGTATTTCTTTTACCAACAACAAGTTATACATAGCTATAAAACACAAGAAGAACAAGTTTGAATTTTCACTAAACAAATCAGTTTATGATTTTAATCAAATAATGGAGTTTTATCATGACCTGAAAATATTCATTGACACCGTGGAAGAATTCAACCTGAACACCCGGATATGGTTGAGGGAAGGCCAGGAAAATATTAATTTGTTCGAAGCGTCGGAAAGCTATAATTATCGTAAAAAGTGGATATATCAGTTGCTTCTAATTCCAACATTAGGCTTGTCAGGTTTGCATTATTTTTATGCAGGATACCGGGGTAAAGGAATATTTACAATGTTTGTAAGTCTTATTATAATAGCACTGGATTATTTATGGATTATTTATACACCTGACGATGCTGGACTTTTTTTCGTTTTACTGTTTGCATCAATAACCTGGATTACATTGGTTTTAGCCCGGGCATCATGGATCACGCATGATAGCAAAGGATATCCCTTAAAGTAAACAAGTGTATCCTTGACCTATTCATAAACTTTCTTTATACGACATAATTTTAGGATATATATATTTGATATTCAATGAAATACATCATAAGTTTAACCCCAATGAGCACCCTGATTTTATCAGGTCGCTTACCCGGCCCTTCAGGGCGCCTGCCTGCCTTTGGTAGGCCCGCCTGTCAGGAAAAATTTATGAATTTTTCGGGTTAACCCAATTATCATGAAGATGAATTAAAGGCTTGGCATTCAATTCATGTTCATGCCTCCTCACCGGCACGATACGAACCGGATCTTTTCCTTCATCTCTATCTTTATGGAAGCCATGGCTTTTAGTGTCCGGTCGATCTCCTCCTGTGTGGTGCCCCGGCCCAGGGAGAAACGGACACTGCAATGGGCCTCTTCCTCATTACATCCGATGGCCATCAGAACATGCGAAGGTTCGGGTGAACCCGACCGGCAGGCCGAACCGGATGAGAGGGAGACCCCGTGTTTGTCCAGGGAAAGCACCAGGGATTCACCCCTTACTTCAGGCAGGATAATACTCAGGGTATTAGGTAGCCGGTTTTCCATGTCACCATTCACCCGGGCGCCGGAAAACAATTCCATCAATCCTTCCTGGAGCCGGTCACGGAGTGTCGCAACTTCTTTCATCCTGCGGAACTGCCGTAAGGCCACCTCGCAGCTTTTTCCCAGCGTCAGGATGCCCGGCACGTTTTCGGTTCCTCCCCTAATTTTGCCCTCCTGTCCACCCCCACTTACAAGCGGTTCCAGTTCAATGCCCTGCCGGATATACAGGGCGCCGACCCCTTTGGGGGCATGCAGCTTATGCCCCGAGATCGACAGCAGATCAACCCCAAGGTCCTCCACATCCACGGGCACTTTCCCGATTGCCTGAACGGCATCCGTATGAAAGACGATCCCATGCCGGTGCGCGATGGCTGCCAACTCCTTTACCGTCTGGATCGTGCCGATCTCGTTGTTGGCCAGCATCAGGGAAACCAGCACCGTATCGGGACGGATGGCCTTTCCCAGATCCGCCGGGTCCACCCGGCCTTTTTCATCAACATCAAGATAGGTAACCGGAAAACCCTGCCGCTCCAGCCATTCGCAGGTCCTGAGCACGGAAGGATGCTCGATGCATGATGCGATCACATGTCCTTTCTTATCTTTATCGCGGTACAGGATGCCTTTCAGGGCGAAATTATTGGATTCGCTGCCCCCGCTGGTGAAAACGATCCGCCGGGCGGTCGTATTGATCAGGTTGGCCACCTGCTTCCTGGCGGTTTCCACCCTTTTCCGGGCTTCCCTCCCTTCAGCATAAAGCCCGGAAGGATTGCCAAAGGCTTCAATCATCTTTATAAAATATTCCCTGATCTCCGGATCCAGTGGTGTCGTGGCATTGTGGTCCAAATAGATGCGGTCTTCTTCCTGTCCGTTCCCGGAAAGGGTCTCCGTAACGCTCATTTCACCGCTGTCCTGCACAACCCGGGAGGTATCCGAGCGGATTTTTTCAACTTCACATAACAGGGCCTTGTAAACCGGAAACCCTGAGATGGGATCGTAATTCTGCAGATGGGTCAGGTCATTCACATTGCAATCCTGCCAGGCCTTCGGCCCTACCGGTCCGCCCCCGCCCATGTTGGCATCCACGCAGCCTTCCATGATATCTTCCGTCACCAGGGCGCGCATCTTCGCCTTACCCCGGCGGCTCCTGATCCAGACCCTATCCCCATCACGGATGCCTCTTGCTTCCGCATCTGAGGGATTCATGGTCACGGTGGGCTCCTTCCGGTCGCGGTTCAACCCTTCGATCCCATGATGCTGGGACCTGAAGTCGGAGGTCACGCGCGCCCCGGAATTGAAGACCAGGGGATACTCCTTCAA
>CAZYDB010000265.1:0-1999 GCA_964645995.1 uncultured Roseivirgaceae bacterium | reverse complement strand
ACGCGGCGTAGAGGCAGGCCCTTCCGACGGTTCTTCAAAGACAGGCAAGGGGTCATAGCCATGTTCCTCGAGGAAGGAGCTGGCGATCTCAAACTTGCCGGAAGGAGTATCGAAACCAGGTTGTCCATCCGGCCGCAGTAATCCCTTCTCCCATTTCCGGTACGCCATCATCCGGGTTTCCTTTTTGACCATGCCCCCCTGTTCCCGGACCTCCGCCGGGGTGTATCCGGAACCTTTCAGCACATATTCCAGCAATTCCTGCTCATTCTGGGGATAGAGATGACCGTAGCCCAACCTTTCAGCCAGTCCGGCTATTATGAAGAAATCATTGCGGGCCTCCCCGACCGGTTCGATCATTTTTTCACGAATGCGAAATACCGGTCCGTAGGTCATGTACGATTCAATCTCGAACATGGTGGTGGCCGGCAGGACAATATCCGCATAGGCGGCATCAGCGGTCAGCTGGCGGTCGATCGTGACCAGGAAATCGAGGCTGGCCAGGGTCTTCTTCCATATCTCCGGCTGAGGCCAGGATGTGATGATGGAGCCGCCCTGGATGATCAGGTCCCGTATCCGGTAGGGTCTTCCTTCCAGCACGGACTCAGGCAGGGAAATGGCGTGCGACTCCCCCCGGTAATGGCTGTAAACCGGGAAACGGTCCCGGCCCAGGGCTTTTTTCAGGTCCGGATTGGGCACCAGTCTGTCGCGGTTGACCGGGAAAGCATCACCCGGCATGTTGAAACAACGCCCGCCCGGTACATCGAGCTGACCTGCCAGCGCCCAGAGGGTGAATACCGCCCGGATGTTCTGCACCCCGCTGTTGGTATATTCCAGTCCGGTATACATCACCGGGGCCACACCGTTGGCAGCCGCCATCTCCCGGGCCAGTCTCTTTATTTTCCGGGCCGGCACTCCCGTGATCTCCTCCATGACCTCCGGCCGGAACTGCTGTGCATAGGTGGAGAATTCAGGGAATCCCCGGGTCCATTCCTGAACGAATCGTTCATCGTAAAGTTCTTCCCGGATCAGGACATTACAGAGGCCCAGTGCCAGGGCCCCGTCAGTACCCGGCCGGATGGGGATCCATTCCACATCCTCCATTCTGGCCAGGGCCGTCCGCCTGGGGTCGATGACCACCACCCGGGCCCCGCGGTTCCGGGCATCCTGGATCCGGTAGAGATCGGCAGGAGGGCTGTCGGTGGCCGGGTTGGCTCCCCAGACCATGATAATTTCTGCATTCTCGATATCGGAGTACATGTGATGATACATGCCACCCATCGTCACATGAGGGGCGATCATTGCGAAGGACACATAACAGAGAGCCCCCACCCCGAGAGTATTGGGAGAACCAAAAGGGAAAAGTACGCTGGAGGCGGAGGAAATGGCTACCCCTTCGGGTTGCAGCACGTCGCAGAGGGACCTCTCGAAACTGCCCCGGCCGGTATAGATGGCCACAGCTTCAGGGCCATGTTCTTCTTTGGTCTTTAGCAGGTGAGTTACGATATTCTCATAGGCTTCGTCCCAGGTTATCCTTTCGAAATCATAACTGCCTTTTCGGCCTTTCCGCCGCAAGGGGTAACGCAAGCGATGTTTTGAATAAATGATTTCAGGGGCATGTTCGCCGATCCGGCAGATCATCCCGTGACCGGAATCCTTATCCGCTGCTACCTTGCGGATTTTTCCTTTTTGATCATAGGTCACTTCGACCCAGCAACCGGCGGGACAGATCCCGCAGATGCCTTTTCTGGTTTGCTGCTGCATGAAAAAATCCTGTCTGAGATATCGAATTTCTTTAATTTACCAAAATAACGGTTGAAATGCAGGTCATGTGCGGATTAATTCAGGCGGTCAGGGAAAATGAACTTCGTTGCCTGAAAAGGTTAATGGTTGGGGATACCGGAAAATATTTGGATAAAAGTATTTCAGAGAAAAAGCGGAATGCGTAAATTAGCCACGGGTTAAGCGGTAGTAGCTCAGTTGGTAGAGCATCAGCTTCCCA
>CAZYDB010000264.1:0-6558 GCA_964645995.1 uncultured Roseivirgaceae bacterium | reverse complement strand
CGGGCGCGCCATCCGAACTAAACGAGACCCTGGTCTTGCCGGCTGATGGTTTTGTTAGAATCATTGTTCATCAAAAAAATGGCAGAAAGACATGGCATTTCCAGAGCAGAGTTTGCCCGTCTTAAAAGTCTGAACCACCGGCTTAGACCAAGGATGACGAATGAAGAAGCAGACCATTATCGAAAACTCACTGGTATGGCCAATAATCTGAATCAACTGGCTCATGCAGCTAACATGGGAAAGGTAATGTCTAAAAATATACAGGAAACCTTAGATAGGTTAAATGCCATCATGGATAAGCTCCGATGATCGGACAGGTAACCATAGGAAAATCATTTGGAGGAATCGTAAGATATGTAATGGAAAAAGACCGGGCTGAAATGCTGGATACCTGGGGAATCAGATCATTTAATTCTATCCTGGCCACACAGGATTTTAATAATGTCCGGATACAGAATCCAAAGGTTAAAAATGCAGTCTGGCATGCTTCCCTTTCTTTTGCCTATGATGATAAGCTCACCCGGGATCAGATGATCGCAATCGGTAAAGATTATCTTGAAAAGATCGGTCTCTATGATCATCAATACCTGATGGTAAGACACCATGATACCAGGCACGAACATATACATATTGTGGCCAACAGGGTAGGCTATAAAGGAAAGGTGGTTAGTGATCAATGGTGCCGGAACCGGACCGCTCATGTATGTGATCTCCTGGAGGAAAAGTATGGCTTGACCATAGCAAGGAAACAGGGAAGAAGGTCCTCGATCATTAATGATAAGGTGCCTGATAAAAAATGGATCAAGCAAAAGATCCGGTTAAGCTTATCATCATGTATCGAACATGGGATTTCGGATTTTAATAAGCTGAAGGAAGCATTAAAAGAAGAGGGAATAGATGTTTTATTCCATACTCAATCGACCGGCCGGATCAATGGGATTTCTTTCCGGTACAAGAATTTTACATTCAAAGGAAGCTCGATCGATAAATCATTCAGTTTCCGTAGGCTGGCCAGAAGACTTTCACAGAACGGTTCATATGATAAGGACCGGGATCAGGAACAAAGACGAAAATATTAAATGGCTATCATTTATAGATACATTTTTCCCCTTTCTTTATTATCCTATGTTTCATTCATTCGCTGGAATTCGTCTTCAACCAATGTTAAATTTTAGCTGGTTTTACATATTTGTTATATTGGTTAAAAGGCTTTCAAGAATTCAGCAAATGATTTTCCCCTATTTATTTAATAAGAAAAAACACAAATCAATTGATTAACCTTTTTTAACATATATCATTCGGCATAATAAAATTTAATATTTAAATTGAATTGTTATCATGCCAATACACGATGAAACCATCGTCCTTAGCAATTATTTTATTACTGTTCATTACTGAAATTGGAATATCTCAAACAACCGATTTCTTTGTTCCAATAAATATTGAAGCCGATTATGATAAGGGTATAAGGGATAAATCAGGAAAATCCGGGAAAAATTATTGGCAAAATGATGTAGTTTATTCCATGTCTGTTGAAATTATCCCTGAGACTGATTATTTAAAAGGATCAGCTGAAATAAGGTATTTCAATAACAGCCCGGATACTCTTTCTATCATGGTATTAAAATTATGGCAAGATCTGTATAAAAAAGGAAATACAAGATTAAGAAACGTTCTTTCAGATGATCTTACAAAAGGTATTATTCTCAATAATATAAAGATAAATGGGAATTCTATAAAACGAGAATTATTAAATAGAGATAATACAATTTTAAAAATCGAATTGATTGATGCATTAATACCAAATTCGTTTTTAGACCTGGCATTTACCTGGAATATGCAAATTTCGAAAACCAATTTACGTATGGGTCAATATGATTCTACATCGTATTTTCTGGGGTACTGGTATCCAAGAATTGCAGTTTATGATTCTATAGATGGCTGGGATGACAACCCGGAAACAGGAGCTCATGAAGTGTATAATGAATTTGGTGATTATAATGTAAGTATAAGTGTTCCGGAAGGTTTTATTGTTTGGGCAACCGGAAACTTGAATAATGCTGAGGAGGTTCTTTCGAGTGATTTATACTACCGATATAATCAATCATTACGTGCAAAGGGTATTTCACACATTATACATAAAGATGATATAGGTAATAAAGAATTTTCCAATCAAGGAAATAACACCTGGCACTTTGAAGCAACAGGTGTTAATGATTTTGCTTTTGGAATTAGTGATCATTATTTGTGGGATATGATATATGTGCCTTTAAATAATGGAAATAAAAGGGTTCAATTACAGCTGGCTTACCACAAAGAATCGGAGGACTTTTCTGACATTGTCGATATTCTTAAAGATTATTTGTTGTTTCTCGATGAAAAATTCCAAAATGTTTCATACCCGTATTCAAACTTCACCGTATTTAATGGTTATAAAAATCGAGGACAGGAATATCCTATGATGGCCAATAATGGTTCAATGAAAGGTCGCTTTATGATTACCATGTTAAATGCTCATGAATTAGCTCACTCCTACCTTCCATTTACAGTCGGATTTAGCGGCAATAAATATGTTTGGATAAATGAAGGGTTGACAAGTTTATTTACACTTGATTTTTTAAAACATCGACAGTTGGATTACCTGAGTAAGATATCTACAAACGTTTATGAAAAATTTGCCGGAACTGAATGGGATCTACCACTTGTAACCCCTTCCTATTTATTGTCGGGAGAATCGTTAAGCATACCGGCTTATTATAAATCCATGCTAATGTTCGAGTATTTTAAGAATATGATTGGTGATGAAGAGTTTTACTCAATATTAGAACTTTTCCTCATCGAATGGAAAGGCAAACATCCGACCCCTTATGATCTCCTGAATTTTTTTAATTTTAGATTAAATGAAAATTTTATGTGGTTTTGGAAACCATGGATATTTGAACCAGGTGTTCCGGATCTGGCGATTGATAAAATTATAAAAAATGATGATATAGTCACTATCAGGATTATAAAATTGGGTTCACTGCCTGTACCGGTTCATTTGAATATAAATTTTGCTGATGGATTAAATAAAGAAATCAAAAAAGATGTTTCGATATGGAAAAGTGGAAAATCTGAATTTCTTATTAATCATGATTTAAATAACGATGTAAAAATAAAATCTATTGAATTGAATACTACTGCTATTCCAGACGTAAATAGATTGAATAATATAATTAAGATAGAGGATTATTGATTTATATATTATTCTTTCAGGTAATGGAATTTGTGCGTATATCACTTGAGATTTAAATTGAAAAGGCCTGAACAAATATTATCAATTAATTTGGTAAATAATATTCTAACATATTGGAATATGAATACTCATTGCAAAAACTCTCTAATTTACCAGCCAAATCAACACATTTTAATCCATTTCCTGCGTGCAAATTACGTGCAAATAAAAAAGGCAGTTAACAAGGTTAAGTGTTAACTGCCTGATTATGAGGCTCCCCAGGTTGGACTCGAACCAACGACCCTCTGATTAACAGTCAGATGCTCTAACCGGCTGAGCTACTGAGGAATCTTAGAATTGGAATGCAAACTTAGCCCCCCAAAGCATAATTATCAATAATTGATTCACTTTTTTTCATTCCATTCTATAACTCCACCAATTATGGTTTAATAATCAACATTTCATGTCATTGTGTCTTCATTTTTAATTTATGACAAATAATCCGGCCATTATGTCTTGTTTTTTCGCATTTTTGACTTAAAAATTCCATTGGTACGGTATTTACTATATACCAGGTAAAACTGATCTTTAACTTAAAACTTATAAAATTATGACACTTATTAAATATAATCCGAATTACCGGTCTGCTTTACCAGGCTCATTCAAAAATTTGTTTGATACCTTCTTTTACGATTCGATGGAAGATTCCAGTGTGGATCGTTTCCTTCCGGGCGCCAATGTTTTAGAACATGAAAAACAATATGAAGTGCAATTAGCTGTTCCGGGCATGAACAAGAATGATTTTAATATTGACCTGGAAGATGGTAAGCTGCTTATCTCCGGAGAAAGGAGATTTGACGTTGATGAGAATGTCGAGATCCATCGCAGAGAAATAAGGTTTGGTTCTTTTGAACGGGTATTCCACCTGCCGGAAGATGCTGACCAGAATAAGATTTCAGCTTCTTACCAGGACGGTATACTGAAGATCAATATTCAAAAGGATGAAAAGAAAACGCTGAAACACAAGATCGCTGTCAAATAAACAGGATTTTAAGGATCATTTTAACCCTGAGGCAGAACTTCTTACCGTGGTTCGCTTCGGGGTTTTTTGTTAATTTATGTTAATAATAAAATCAAATTCAGATTTTATCCGTTATAATTGATGTTAATAAACCACAAAATAACTGAAAGACGTATGAATAAAAGAACTTTTATCATCGCCATTGTACTGGCTTCATTTATCGGAGGACTAATTGCCGTTGGGGCATTCAGTCTTTTTTATAAAAATGAACCGCAGTACAATTCATTCGAAGAGCGACAGAATGTAAAATTCAAGAATATTGCACTTGACCCGGACGTTGATATTCCCAACGCTCCCAATTTTGTATACGCAGCCTCCTTGGTTACCCCCGGTGTTGTCCATATTAAGACGATCAAAGAATCTTCCGGAAATCAATATTACAATCCCTTTGAGGATTTTTTTAATATGCCCGGTAGGAGGCCTCAGGAATCCTCCGGCTCCGGCGTGATCATATCTGACGATGGGTATATTGCCACTAACTATCATGTGATCGAAGGGGCTTCCGAAATTGAGATCACCCTCGATGATAACAGAAAATACAAAGCGGAGATTGTCGGTGAAGACCCGACAACAGATCTGGCATTGCTCAGGATTGATGAAGTAAACCTGCAGTTTATCCGTTACGGTGATTCGGATAATCTTCAGATTGGAGAATGGGTCCTTGCCGTTGGCAATCCTTTTCAGTTAACTTCGACCGTTACTGCCGGTATCGTTAGCGCCAAAGCCAGAAATATCAATATTCTCCGGAACCGGGGGGAATACAATATCGAGTCGTTCATACAGACTGATGCAGTAGTCAATCCCGGTAACAGCGGTGGTGCCCTGGTAAACCTTAAAGGCGAACTGGTTGGTCTGAATACCGCTATTGCCTCACCTACCGGATCCTATGCCGGTTACTCTTTTGCCGTGCCGGTGGCCCTGGTAAAAAAGGTCATGGATGATCTGCTTGAGTATGGGAGTGTTCAACGCGCTTTACTGGGTATTTCTATTACCAATGTTGATGCTGACCTGGCTAAAGATCTGGGCATCGATGAAACTTCCGGTGTATATGTCAGTGGGGTGAATAAAGGTACAGCCGCTGAAGAAGCGGGACTTGAAGCCAAAGATGTGATCATCGCTATCGACAATGCGCCCGTTAAAAATGTAGCTGAATTACAGGAATATGTTGCGCGCCACCGTCCGGGTGATAAGATTGAGGTTACTTATATACGGAACGGCAAAAGAAAGAAAGTAACGGCGAAACTTAAAAATGTGATCGGAGAAGAAAGGATGTATAGCCGCACGTCAACCATGGAATTGCAGGGTGCAGATATTGTCGAAATTGATGACAAATTAAAAAAGGAACTTGACCTGAGTGGAGGTGTGCAGTTAAATAACATCCGTTCCGGAAAATGGAAAGACGCCGGGATTCAGGATGGTTTTATCATCACTTCAATTGATAAGCGGGAAATTAAAACTATAAACGATCTGATGGGAGCTCTTGCCAACAAGTCTGGCGGTATCCTTATCGGAGGTGTCTATCCCAATGGAGATGATGGGTATTATGGGGTTAAATGGAATTAACCAGGATCAATTTAGTAGCGGTCCGTTTGTATTCAAACACTAAAAAAAGCCCCGGTGATCTACCGGGGCTTTTTTTAGAAAAGGATTATTTAACTATTTATAATTCCATATCACAATTACCCGACATGCAAGCGATTTCCTGAGCTGCTGTTGTATAATCCTCTTCCTCATAACGGTATATTTTTGAAAAATCTACATCCGGAAATTTTTCTAGCAGTTGATCATAGACCTCTTTTGTTATTTCCTCATAGGGCATTTGATCGAATTTGGCATCAAAGGCAGGAAGGAAAGTAATCCCTCCGATTTTATCCTGGTTTTCCCATGTCCATTTAATGATATCCAATACTTCATGTGGTTTATACGTAATCGTTACACTGGGATTATGTTCCGTATAATTTAGTTTCACCTGCAGCCAATATTCCAGCTGCTCCATGGCAGAACGGTGATTTCTGGTAATAGCGTGGTCTGGTGATTTTATTGGGAAATGAACAACATAGGTAGATGCTTTTTCTTTTTTCTGCCCATTTTCAGGATCCATTGGTACACCGGCATTTTCAAGAACCTTATAAACAGGCGTATGCGCGCCTACCCTCACATTGCGGATATAATAATCAGACCAGCGGGCGTGAATTCCTGAGGAACAATTTAATAACTGGGAAGAATTACCCATCAAACCTGCAACGCATAAGGGTAGAGAAGT
>CAZYDB010000263.1:0-6606 GCA_964645995.1 uncultured Roseivirgaceae bacterium | reverse complement strand
TGGCCGGAGAAGAATTCACACTGTATGCTCACACTCACACTGTCTCCTCACACTCCACTGTCTCCGTCCTGATCGGATTAATTGGTCACCATTAAAAAATTCTGATTGACAACCCCCGAATACTCCAGCATGGGGAAGCGGGCCGGGCCGCCTGTCGGATTACCATCAAAATCAAAAGTAGAACCACAACAGGTATCGATCATGAAAAAAGTAGATTCATCGACGCTTACCAGTGCACATTCATCCAGGGGCCTGTAGGGACAATTCCTTTCAAAAGCCCTGTACCTGTCCTGCGATTGCCGGTAAATGATAATGCCCCGGACACCGGCATCGAGATAAACAAAACCTCCAATGGTATTAAGGGCATTATACTCAAAATTGTTCAGATTGATCGTTTCTTCTACAAATACCTGGGGAATAGGTTCATCAGGTATATTTTGTTCACAGGAGATCAGCCAACCGAAAAAATTCAGAATTAATACTGGAACTACACAGGTCTTTATTCTTTGAAACATCAGTATAAGGAAGTAAACTGCCTTAAAAAGCGTACATCATTCTCAGTAAATAAACGAATATCCTTGATCTGATATTTTAACATGGCGATCCTTTCTATTCCCATCCCGAAGGCAAAACCCGTATATTGTTCAGGATCAATCTTATTACTACTCAAGACGTTGGGATCGACCATGCCGGCGCCTCCAATCTCCACCCAGCCGCTATATTTACAGATCGGACAACCCTCTCCATGGCAGATCAGACAGGTGATATCCAGTTCAGCACTCGGCTCTGTAAACGGGAAAAAGGAAGGTCGAAACCTGACCCTGGTATCTTTACCGAACATCTCCCTGGCGAAATAAAACAAGGTCTGCTTGAGGTCAACGAAGCTTACATCCTCATCAACATAAAGCCCTTCAACCTGGTGGAAGATACAATGAGCCCGGGCTGAAATCGCTTCATTCCTGAATACACGGCCGGGAGAAAGGGTTCGTATCGGAGGTTTTGTATTTTCCATTACCCGCACCTGTACCGAGGAGGTATGGGTCCTTAAAACCACATCGGGATCCTTTTCAATAAAAAAGGTGTCCTGCATCTCACGCGCCGGATGGTTTTCCGGGAAATTCAAGGCCGTGAAATTATGCCAGTCGTCCTCGATCTCCGGTCCCTCGGAAACATTGAACCCGATCCTTTCAAATATCCTGATGATCTGCAGTTTTATAGATGTCAACGGATGTAGCGTACCAAGGGTATGCTGAACGGGGGGTAAAGAGAGGTCGAACCCGGTCTTCCGGGTCGATTCCTTCCGGCGCTCGAGTTCCTTTGCCAACTCTTTAAACCGGGACTGCGCCAGGTTCTTCAGTTCATTTAACTCCTGCCCCAGTATACGCTTCTGATCGTTGGAAATCGTCTTAAAATCTTCAAAAAGATCAGTCATGACGCCCTTGCGGCTGATGAATTTCAAGCGGAAGGACTCAAGTTCCTCCTTTGTAGATACCGAAGCATCGCTGATCTCGTTCTTGAATCCCTTTATTTTTTCAAGTAATTCCATAAAATACCGGTCTGGAATGGCAAAAGTACGGTATAATAATGAAAAAGGGAAAACCCCAGTCCTATTCCTCCCCGGCCACGGTGCGGCGGTCTTTGTAAAAAATGTTTTATTCGCGGCCTTCGTGAATAAAAACATTATCCTCTTCCCGAACGCCTGCCTACCACCCAGGTAGGCTCGCGCCGGGAGATGGGAACAACCTCCTGTCTGACCGGTCGGAAGCTTTGCGGGCAGAGCCGGCCCTGAATCCCGTCCAAACGGTAAAAGGGCCTGTGGAAAGTGCCGGTCTGCAATTCCCGTCCGGTAAAAGGCCTTGCGGGTAGAGCCGGTCTGACAGGTAAAACTCCTCTCACACTATCCATCTGACCGCTCCCTACACACAGTCCAATTAGCGGGATGGGATGTCTTTCGCAGACAGGTCTTCCAACCCGGGCATGGGTGCAGGCAAGACTTGTGCCGTTATTACGGGGTGCTCCTGCCCGCCACCCGGTCCAGACACTTTGCACCAGAGAGGTATAGCTTAGTGATACCTAAGGCATATAATGTATCGGTGTCCTGCCTTACACCATACACCATACACCCTACACCCTACACCCTACACCTATTATAGCACAAGTGAGGGCACACTAAAAAAAGCCGGAACGTTGGCCCCGGCTTTTCCGTTTTCAATTATACTTTTCTAGCGGATGATCCCTTGTTCTTTCAGGTATTTCAACACCATATCCGTACTTGCTTCCAGGTTATGCTCGCTGGTATCGATGACCAGTTCCGCATTTTCGGGCTCCTCGTAAGGGGCATCGATTCCGGTAAATTCCTTGATCTCGCCGGCCCTGGCCTTCTTGTACAATCCCTTGGGGTCGCGCTGCTCGGCTACGTCAAGCGGCACCTTCACATAAACCTCCACGAACCTTCCTTCATCAACCAGTTCCCTGGCTTTATCACGGTCAGCCCGGTAGGGAGAAATGAAAGCCGTCATGGCAATAACACCCACATCGGTGAATAATTTGGAAACCTCTCCGATCCGGCGGATATTCTCTTCACGGTCTTCCGGAGAAAAGCCCAGGTTTTTATTTAATCCATGCCTGATATTGTCCCCGTCAAGCACGTAGCTTATATGACCTGCTTCGAAGAGTTTTTCCTCCACAGCATGAGCCAGTGTCGATTTCCCGGAACCTGAAAGGCCGGTATACCAGATCACCACCCCTTTCTGGTTAAGGAGACGTTCCCGGTCGTCCCGGGTGATGGCACCACCATGCCATGTTATGTTGGTTGCTTTTTGTACTGTCATTTTGTGTTTATTTATTTTCACTCTGATAATAATCCATCAATATTTTCCCGATCTCGGGGCGGGTGAATTCCTTCGGCGGCATTTCCCCGTTGGATAACATCTCCCGTACTTTGGTACCGCTGATCAACACCCGGTCTTCCTTGCCATGCGGACAGGTTTTCATGGAGGCCATTTCACCACATTTATGGCACCAGAAAGTCCAATCGATATTCAGGGGCTTGATATGCAGGGCATCCTCCGGTATCTCATCGAAGATCTTCTGGGCATCGAAAGGGCCGTAATAGCTGCCAACACCGGCATGGTCCCTTCCGATGATCAGGTGGCTGCAACCGAAGTTCTGACGGAAGATGGCATGCAAAAGGGCTTCGCGCGGTCCACCATAACGCATCTCCATAGGATACACTTTCAATACTACATTATCTTTCAGGTAGTACTGATCGATCAGCGTGGTATAGCATTTCATCCGGACATCAGCAGGGATATCGCCGGGTTTAAGCTTACCTACCAGGGGGTGGATGAGAACACCGTCACTTACCTCCATGGCTATCTTGGTAACATACTCATGCGACCGGTGGATAGGATTTCTTGTCTGGAAACCGGCAATACGGATCCAGCCTTTTTCTTCAAAGATGGCCCTGGTTTCAGCCGGTCTCGCGTAATGCTCGCCATACATCTCAGGATAGGGCCCTTCGCTGAATACTTTAACCGGGCCTCCGAGGTAAACATCGTGCTGATCATAGATTTTCGCTACACCCGGGTGCGCTTCATCATCGGTTCTGAAAACATTCGTTGCTTCGTGCTTTTTATCGTAGGAGAATTTCTCATCTATGAGCATGGAGCCCATCAGCTCACCACTCTCGTCGTCAACCAGTTTGATCTGGCTGCCAACGGCCAGGGTATCGGCCTGTTCTTTAGAAACGGATAAGGTAATGGGTATCGGCCACATGGTCCCGTCGGACAGTTTCATGTCATTGACAACACCAAGATAATCTTTTTCATTCATGAAGCCATCCAGGGGGCTGAAAGCACCCATGGCAAGCATGATCAGGTCTGAGGTTTCTCTTGAATTGAGTCTTGCCTCCGGAAAGCCGGCGGATTCCTTTTTCGCTTCCTCGAGCTCCCGGCCGGTAAGTAGTAAGGGTTTCAATACGCCACCATGGGGTGGGACTAATTTTGAAGACATATGTGTAATGATTTAGGTTTTACAACTAAAAATTGAAGTCGTGCAAAATTACTACATTTTCGGGATATGAGCCCGATGATAGCCTTTTTCCTTGATATGGCCTTGATCAAAATGCGTTAAAAAATTCAGAGAGTGGAGCGTTAAAAAAAATCTAAACTGTCTGACCGAAGGGAGTTTTTAGATTTTCAGCTCCACTCTCTGAATTTTAGCAATTTTGATCATAGCCTTGATTTCTTTGCTTACTTTCTGTATCAAGACAGAAAGTAAGAGCCTGACCGGCTTTAGGTCTAAATTTTATCGTTAATTTTGGGGAGTTGAAACTGAATTATAAACGCATTGTACTATAAACCATTCGTGCATTCGTGGCTTTTTAACTTATATTCTTTTAGCCACGAATGCACGAATTCACTACTTAATTATTATCCATGTCAAAAATCAATATCAATCAGATCCTGGATATCTCCGAAGAAGCCGGTAAGGCCATCCTGGAGATCTATCATGATGAAAGCCTGTTCAATGTGGTGGATTATAAAGCCGATGATTCACCCCTCACCATTGCGGATCAGAGATCTCATGACGTGATCGACAAGGCATTGAAAGCACTCACGCCGGATATTCCCATCCTTTCGGAAGAAGGCAGGGACATCCCCTATGAAATCAGGAAAAACTGGGATCGTTTCTGGCTGGTGGACCCTTTGGACGGCACCAAGGAATTCATCAAAAGGAACGGGGAATTTACGGTCAACATAGCGCTGATCGAAGAAGGGTACCCGGTAATGGGGATCATCTACACGCCTGTGCCGGATACTTTTTATTATGCTGAAAAAGGGGCGGGTGCTTTTAAGAGAAAAAGGGGGGATACAGAAAGCTTAAAGCCTGACAAGGAAGCCACCACCCGGATTGCTGTCAGGAGCCGTTCACATGCCTCCCAGGAAGAGGACGAGATCTATAAAAAATACGACATCTCTGAATTCATGTCAGTCGGCAGCTCGTTGAAATTCTGTATGGTTGCCGAAGGGAAGGCCCAGATCTATTACCGCCACGGTCCCACCATGGAATGGGATACCGGCGCCGGCCAGGCCATCGTGGAGGCAGCAGGTTGTGAAGTGATCAGCAATGAAACGGGGAAAAGGTTTCATTACAACAAAGAATCGCTGTTGAATCCGGGATTTCTGGTGAGATTCTAGCTCAAGGTTGAAAGTTGAAAGCTGAAAGAAACGGACCTTTTTAACTTCGAGCTTTCAGTTAAACCTTTATACTTCGAGCTTCGAGCTTCGGGCTTCGAGCTTCTAACTTCTAACTTCTAACTTCTAACTTCTAACTTCAATACGCATTCTGATTTCCCCGAAACAGGTGCACTACAGTAAGCAGGATGATCTTCAGATCAAACACCAGCGACCAGTTCTCCACATAGAACTTATCCAGCTTAAACCGGTTTTTCATAGTGACTACATTATTCGTCTCCCCCCGGAAACCTTTAGCCTGGGCAAGGCCGGTGATTCCCGGTTTCACCGCATGCCGGAGCATAAACTTATCGATCTGGGGTTTGAAGCTGTTATTCAGATGGAGAGGGTGCGGCCGTGGTCCGATCACGGACATATCGCCCTTGAACACATTAAAAAACTGGGGCAGTTCATCAATAGAAGACTTCCTTAAAAAACCACCAATACGTGTGATTCTGGAATCATTTTTAGTAGCCTGCCTGGTATCCGCATCCTTATTCTGGACCATCGTCCTGAATTTATAACAAATAAAAGGCTGATTGCTCTTTCCATGCCTCATCTGTTTAAACAGCACCGGGCCCCTCGATTCCAATTTAATGATAAGAGCGATGAACGGCATCAGCCAGGAAAGGATAAAAAGAATCACCAGGGAAGAAAAAATGATATCAAAAGATCGTTTGATAAAGCGGTTGAATTGGTCGTCCAGCGGTTGCGGCCTGACCTTAAGTACCGGTATATAATCATACAACTGTACTTCAACACTTTTGTACGGAAATCCCCTGAAGTCGGGAATGATCTTGCATTTCATGAAATGTTCTTCCGAGAAATCGATCATCTCCTGAACGGTTTCAGGCTCCAGGTCAGGCAGACAGCAATAGATCTCATCTATCCGGTTTTCCAGGCTGAAGGTAAACACATCAGTGATGCTTCCTCTGATATGCTGGCCTGAATAATTATCATCAAAATATCCCAGAAACTTATACCCATGTTCCGGGTGTAACACAAAAAATTTCCTGAGTTCCCTGGCCAGTTCCCCATACCCAACGATCAGCACATTGCGGTAATTATATCCGATCCGCCGGTAATATTTCAGGAATATGATAAAGGTCATATGAAAGAACGTGATCCCCAGCGCTGTGAGGAAATAACTCTGCAGGATGAACATCTTATAATAATCCGCCCCTTTAATACCGATGAAGGCAAAAACGATCAACAGATACAATCCGAGGGTGTTGACCAGTTTCCTGAGCAGTGTTTCAAACGGTGTAGTCCGGCTGGCATCATGGATCTGGATGATAAAAGCCGATACGATCCAGGCTATGTTAAAGAACAACAGCAATTCAAAATACTTGCTGTAAAGGATCGTATT
>CAZYDB010000262.1:0-6699 GCA_964645995.1 uncultured Roseivirgaceae bacterium | reverse complement strand
AAATCAATACATAGTTAATTTCCGATTTTACAGCATATTTATTTTCCGGTTACATTGTTTCTTTTACAGTAATTTCATCTGTAAAGATCTGGCCATATGCGAATGGCTTAGCTAAATATATAATTATAAATAAAAATAAACATCTTTTCATGTGCTCATATGATTAAAAATGTAACTAAAAAAATAGATGATTATAATGGTCCAAAATGAAAAACGAATTTGTTCATAATTAAAAATCATGAGATATTATTTATTCTAAAGCCGATTTGAATTCATCTAATTCCTTAATTAGATTATCAATGCTCTTTTTTAAGAGCTTAATTTCTTTTTTCATGATAATCAAAATATAATTAGAATTACCTTTAATTTTCAATTCTCCTTTCCAGTTCATAAATACGTTTAGATAAATCGGTAATAAGTTGCAGGTATTCATTATTCTTCTGTTCATTTAATCTTTTTAATTCTTCGATTTCCTCCCTTTTTATATCTATTTCTCTTTTTAGTTCTTTGATTGCTTCAATTGAGGTTATAGCTAGTGCTGAATAATCCACCGATTTGATGTTTTCTTCGGTGGTGGATACTAACTCGGGGAAAACCTTATCTACCTCTTGAGCGATAATTCCAATTTTTAAATGTTTGTTACCGATACCAAGTGAATCTTCTTGTTTGTAACTGAAAGAGTAAAGATTAATCTGTTGGTATTTTTGTAAAATATCACTTCCTTTTATTTTACCAAAAATGTTTTTGAGTTTAATATCGGAGGTGGTGTGAAAACTGGTTGCAGCGACAGTACCATTAACATGGAGTTTGTAAGATGGAGAAGTGATTCCAATACCAACCTCCCCGGTTGCACCTTTTATAATCATTTTGGTAGACATATTATTAGAACCCTTAGATGAGATTATGGTTAAATCAGAAGCACCACCTCCTCTCCTCGTTGAGATAAGGTCTACGACACCATTATAGCTTGTAGATGTAATCGAAGATATAAGGGAAGTTTCCGCCATTCTGATTCTTACAGTATTTCCTGAACTATAATCCGTTGTTTGAACAATCATGCCAGAATGAGTATTGGTATTAGAAATATGTAGCATATTTCCAGGATTATTTGTGCCAATTCCAACTCTTCCATTAGTAGTATTTATATGCATTTTAGGAATTCCTGAGTTATCTTCTAATGAAATAACATTTGGATGTTGAAAGCCTCCTCGATCCTCGCTGTAATTAAAAATCGTAAATAGGGTTGATCCTGAATTAATACCAATTGATCCATGATTCAAACTGTTCAAATAAAGCCTTCTTCCCCATTGGGCAGTATTATCAAATCCACCAAGGCCAACATTACCGTTAACTTCAAGCTCTGTATTTGGAGATATTATTCCAATTCCTACCTTACCACCTGTCTGAAGCACTTTGACTTCTTCAGTATAAACCTGTCCGGAACTAAAAGGAATAATTGTCGCAAGAAAAATTAAAAGCAAAAAATATTTCATTGGTTACGATTTTATATTATTTTGGTGGGCTGTTTTCCAAAATTTCAATCCTTTTATGTAATTCAATAATATGTAATGTCAGTTCTTCCACCTTTTGAAGTAGTAATGAATTCATTTTAACGAAATCTACGCCATTTTTCGCAACTTCCTTTTCGGTGGGAATATCTGGCAGATGCCTATTTGTTTGGATATATATTTCAAGTTCATCCAATGAAGGTAATTTATAATGAAGGTCAAATACAAAATCAGACCATTGAGGGTTCTCGGCACTGAAGGTTGTTGCTCGTACTGTGCCATCAACCTTAAGTTTGTAAGAAGGAGAAGTAAATCCAATTCCAACTTTTTGAGTGGCAGCATCAATTCTCATTTCTTCCCCATTCCCTGTTCTAAAAAGAATATCTGCCGCTGTTCCAAGGGTTTCGACAATTAATGCTGCTCCAAATTCTTGTGTAATGTGTCCTTTATAAATTTTCAATTGAGTACCTGAGGAAGCTCCAAAATAGGCTGTACCCCTAACATCTAATAAACCGTTTGGTGAATCTGTATTAATTCCAACCTTGCCACCTTTAAAATATGAATCTCCATAGCTTAAAATTTCTACATTTCTAATACCTGATGAATTATATGCTTGAAAATAACCGCCACTTGACCTTGATCCGACTATTCCGTAACCTGATCCAAGAGTTGTTCTAATAAAGGCAGTTCCGGTACCATTATTAATTACTTCAAATAATTGAGATGTAGACGAGTTACTTTCTAATTTTAAAATATTATCATTAGCGTCATCAACAATATATAATTTTTTATCACCTGATGTATTTCCGCTAAATATTATCCCTTCACCTGGATCATTAATCTGTAAATTATCGTTTATTGTTCCAACATTTAAGTTACCGGATACAGTTGTATTATTCTGATAAGACGAATCAACTTTAATCTCGGAGGTATAAATCTGGGCATTTGAAATTGGGCAATAAATGCATAAAAAAATCAGGATCAGGCAGTACTTATTCATGACTTTCTGAGTTAAAAAATCGCTAAAAAGAAATATTAAAAATTGATCGGGCTTACCATAGCTCAAAAAATTTATTAAACGTAGTTACAAGATTAATTTTTACAATGCAACAAAAAGTTGAAAAAAATATTATTGATTTTTTTTGTAACCTGTGAAAATATTTATGAATTTCTTATTGTTTTGTATTTAGTGATTGGTAAAAAACATTGAGTTTTTTTACAATAAACCAGGTGTTATAAACGATTAATATCATTAAGATTACCTGTCCGAATCCAATAACAACATTTTTAATTTTTCAACAAGCTTTTCAATTTCATCCAATGCCTTCACGTTTTTTTCTTTTATCGCTCGGTTGACCTGGGAAAGCATCTGGCCTTTGATCTGGTTAATCCTGTCCTCATAATTTGCAAAAACCGGTTCCTTGGATTTCAGGTAGTTCTGGGCTTCCTCTACATTGTTTTTTTTCTTTTTATCGAGCTTTGACTCAATTTCATCAAGAATATCCTCTCGAATCTTATTGATCTTAACCTGCAGGTCTTTAGCATTGACAATTTTTCTTATCTTTTTCTGGATGTTTTCATCAGCCAGCAAATTAATATCGGATTTATTTAAGTTGACTTCTCCCATCAAGATATCATTTTTTAATTCAGGATTACGATCACCTATAAAATTTAATCCCCTGGTGAACCGGGCATCACGCTTAATGGTTCTTTCGCTTACATTGAATTCCCGAGCTATCTTTTCAGAGGTCGGTAGGACATTCTGTCCTTTCGATTCTACGTATTCATATCCCCCTCTGGCCTTCTTAAGATTTTCATATTTTAACCCACGATAATAACTCATCTGATCAGGATTAAGGTTTCTTTTTCCCAATTGATTATTTATTATCCAAAGTCTTGCTTTTTCTTTATCCTCAAATTCCAACTCGGTAATATCAAAGGAAAGATTATGCGTTGTACATATCCTGTATCGGTTATGGCCATCCAGCAAATATCTTTTTTCTTCGCTTTTCCAGACAACCAATGGATCCCTGCATCCTTCCCTTAGTATATTCTTTTCCAATTGTTTATATTCTTCTGGCTGAAGCGGTACAATATAATTTTTGAAATCTTCAAGAATATCTAATTGAATTATTTCATTTTCAGACATACTTATTCCGTGCTTTTTAGTAAAAAAAGTTAATTATTATAGACAAACCCTTGCGCGCAATTTAAACATTATTTAATATTATATTTATAAAAGGTTAAAGATTTTTTATTGTTCACTTCAAAAGCACTATCATGGACCAGCGCGAGTTAAGAGAATACTACAAGGATCATTTGGGAAATGAACTGATTATTGAATACCTTGATAAAAATAAGATCGAAGGATATTTTACTTTTTCAAACCAAAACGAAAGAATTCATTCTGCCTTTTCCGGAATAAAATCCATTTTTAAAGAGAATGCAAATTTTTGTTTTTACATAAAAAAAATACTGGAAAATCGGATAGCATATATTAATTATGCAGTAAATGGTGAGACGAATAAAATAAAAAAATCCATAAACCTGATAATACTTGAATACAACCATGAGGGTGTTGCAAAAAAAAGTTCAAATATAATTCTGACGAAAATAAAGAGGAACGGAAATTATCATCAATCAATCAATCATGAATTTATGAATAATTAATAAAATTGAATAATTTCCATATCGCCTAGATGTAAACAGTTTTTAATCGGGAAATACAAAAGATTAGATCTAAAAATTATTCATATTTCCAATCCCTTATCTTTCCCGGATTTTTTCATTCTAAGCTCTTTTTTAAAGGCTTTCAATTTCATCTCCAGCTCCTTCACATATTGCCTGGCACCGGCCTTCAGGCCTTCCAAATAAGGAGAATTCCCCTTGGCTCCTTTTTCCAGTTCCTTGATGATGATCGGATGGTTTTTCCGGATAATGTATCCGCTATTAAATCCTTTGATGTAGTCTTTTGATGGTTCCATAGTTAAAAGATTTCTTTTGCGTGTTTGTCTAAATATTCAAGGATCGAATCCCGGTCGTACAGGATGATCTTGCGCTCCGGCTGGGAAAACCGGATGTTTCCTTCATCCCGTAGTTTCTGCATAGTGGTCTTGGATTTGATGCCCAATAGTTTCATGGCATCGGCTCCCTGTATCCACTTATCCTGCTGGTCGTCATGGCTGTTCTTCATCCGCCTGACCACCTCTTCAACGAGAGTATAAAAAGCTTCGGTTTGTAAACAGATCACTTCCATAATTGTCTATTGTTGATTTAAAACATTTCTTTTCTTGATGATAAAATATCCTACCATAAAGTATCCGCATTCTTGATAAATAAACGATCCCCATAAATAAAATCTCTTGCCTTAAAGGAACAGGATGTGTTCCGTTACTAACCGGAAACATAGGCCGAAAACGTGCGATGGATTTCATTTAATTTCCGGTTTATTTGAGTTAATATTATCAGATCCAACTTCCAAATTCAGATCAGAACAACCCCTCACTTCAATCTCCTTTTTCCTTTGATCTATAAAAGAAATTCGTTGCTTACGCAGACTATCTATTTGCCAAAGACTGTCCAGTTCACTTAAATATTCTTCATTGCCCGAGTAGTAGAGAAACTCGTATTTCAAATGACTTTGCCTGAAGAGGGAGTAGTCATGAAAAATAAAAAAATTAAAGGCTAAAGATCCCAGCAATAAAATGATTAATATCCAGTTTAACCACTTAGAATTAAAAAGGATCGATGTCTTTTTTAAGGCAGTTGCAGAGCCCGACTTTTGTTTATTGACCTTTCTATTTTCCGGACCATTATTCTTTGAGTTTAACAAGTTCAGTATCCTATCAAGCTTGTCATTAACATTACTTAACTCAGGTTTATACACCGGTATTTTAACCGAGCCAAGTTTAACGATTAGCTCTCTGAGCTCACCTAATTCTTCAGAGGATGAGCCCGTATCGTTTTGTACTTTTCCATGATGCAATCCATCCACTTTTTTTTGGAGCTTACCGATCTCAGCAAGGATGGCCTCCTGCATAATATCAACTTTTTCTTCTCTGGTCATGATCCTGGTCTTTATCATATGAATGATTCTGTGAAAGCCTGCGGGCCAGCCTTCGGAAACTAAACGAGTGATCAATCGAGCTTCCCTTGAATGTCAGCCCCCGACACCTAAAGGAAATTCCATTGATCCGGCCTGTCTTTTGCACGTGAAAAATAAGCTCGATCCCCTGATCTTTTAGTGCCATTTTAAGCTGGTCAAAATCCGACAGGCCATGCTCAAGTCCGGACGAAAGAGCCAGCCTGATCTTCTCTTTGATCTCTTTTTTCAATGGGATCTTATCATTGATAAAAATCTTATTTTTCCAGTTGTTTCTTGCAACGGTCAACCCGTATTTTTCTTCAAGTATATCACACACCCTGGCGGTTCTGTTTTTGCACCAGCGGTCACTGGCAAGCTTACCGGTAAACCCGATCCGGTTGGCTATAATATGGATGTGGTCGTGCCGGGTATCATGATGGCGGACCATCAGGTATTGATTATTATCCAAGCCAATTTTTTCCAGGTAATCCCTGCCGATCGAGATCATCTGTTCTTTTGAGAGTTTATCTTCATAGGCAAAAGAAAGAGAGGCATGCCAGACTGCATATTTAACCCTGGGTCTGATGTGGCAGATATCGTTAAAGTTTGAAGTGGCGATAACCGGGTCGGAGCTTCCGATCGCCTCATAATCCAGCAACTCTGCCCTGTCCTTTTCCAGCACATAACGGACAACGCCGCCGAAAGATCTTCCTATGGTCACCTGTCCGATCATCTTAACTTATTAATTGCAAAGTTGATAGCATCGAGTGTCTTTAAAATTTCTTTAGTAAACACCTCTCCCCTGTTGGCAGCTCTTGCCAGCTGGTTCAGGTTATTGGCCATGCCTGCCAGCTTGCGGTAAAGGTCGGCTTCCTCCAATGTCATCTTTGGCCTTAGCCGGTGATTGAGGCTTTTCATCCGGACAAATTCAGACTTGGTAAGCCCATGGTGATCGGCCATTTTTTCGATGAACTTATACTCGGCCATGGTATAATAAATTGTTAACTTTTCTTTTCGTTTTATCGCCTTAACCGGTCGTGCCATTTTAATCGTTTTGTAGTAGGACGGAGCGTTAAGAAATGATCCGGTGGATCATTTTAGCGACGG
>CAZYDB010000261.1:4203-6702 GCA_964645995.1 uncultured Roseivirgaceae bacterium | reverse complement strand
GGCGCTCGAGCGCGCCCGCTCGCGCCGTCCCTGGGCCATTGCGGCAGGCGTCGTATTTATCAATCCGGGCGCTGCCGGTCACCAGGGATTTCATAAAGTAAGATCGATAGTAAGATTCACCCTGGAAAAACGGAAAATTGAAAAAGTCCAGGTAATTGAACTGGGTAAACGAGGAAAGTCTTTCAGGCAATAACCTACTTGTCAGAAGCCTTCCCGCCGGATTTGGTACCCGTTTCTTTTTTGGCACCCGTTTCTTTTTTGACGGCCGGTTTTTTTGCCGGGCTCTTTTTCTTCGCTACAGACTTCTTTTCCGGTGCTGCTTTCTCTTCTGTTTCTTTTGCTTCTTTCTCCGGCTTAGATGCTTTTGCTTCTTTTACCGGCTTAGATGCTTTTGCTTCTTTTACCGGCTCGGCAGCTTCTGCCTTTGGCTTCTGCTTTACTTCCTTTTCCAGGGAAACCTTGGAGGCTTTTTCTTTTTGTGTATCTTCAACAACCTTTGTTTCCTTAGCTTCTTCTTTCACCTTCGAATCGGCAGCTTCCGGTACGGTTTTTTTCTCAGGCTTAGCCTTCTTCTTGAAAGATTCCTTGATCTCTTCTATATCAATATTTTTTAAAACAGGCCTGGAGGTAAGCCTCTTGATCCTTTGCTGTTTTTTCTTTGCCTTAACGCGGTTCTTTAATTCTTTCCTTTTTAAACTTGTTGCGCCCATTATAACTGAAATTTAGAAATGAGGTGCAAATATAATATAATAATCCTTAAATAAAGTATATCCTCCTTTTCAATTTAGTTGTGAAAAAGATCAATTCATAAATTCCTTATCATAGGTCATCTTTACACCGGGCAGGTCGGGGAGGCAGACACCGGGGGGAAGATCGAGGTCAGGGGGTTGATGCACCTCAATACCTCCATCATCATCATTATCATCATCCAGTTGTATATTTCTCCTATGGTATCGTTTTATCAGGAAGAAAATAAGAACAAAATAGGCAAAACCACAAAAAATAAAATCAATGAATTGCATTTTCATGGAACCTTTTTTTCATTTTACATATTATTAATATATACAGTATGCTTCTGAAAAGCTAATATTAAAAATTTAAAAATGAAATGAAATACCCGATTATCCCTTAAATTAGTAGAATAGGATAAAATTTATTATGGATAAGGAATTTATTAAAGAACTTTATACAAAACATACCACGGCCGAATCAATACCTTCCCGGACTGCCATATGCAAGTTTACCGAAGAATTACTGGAACTGCTTTTTCCACAACTTAGTGAAAAACGTTTAAAAAGCAGTGCCGAGCTCGAAAACCACTGGGAATGTCTATTTGTTGAGCTCAAAGGCATTTTCGTGAATATAGAAGACAAACTCGATAAAACTCCCCATGAAGCTGCTGACTTATTTATGGCTAAAGTCCCTGAAATCTATAAACAGATGATGGAAGATGCCAGGGCAATTCATGAGGGTGATCCGGCGGCAATAAGTTTTGACCAGGTCATCAGAACTTATCCCGGCTTTCTGGCCATTGCCTGTTACCGGATAGGGCATGCCTTTTGCCGGATAGGCATACCCTTACTCCCACGGATCCTCACCGAATATGCCCATTCCAAAACCGGTATCGACCTACATCCGAAAGCTAAAATAGGCACGCATTTCTGTATCGATCATGGTACGGGAGTAGTAATCGGCGAAACTACCGAAATCGGTAATAATGTAAAAATATACCAGGGTGTAACACTTGGCGCCCTGAGTGTTAAAAAAGACATGGCAAAGATCAAGCGGCATCCGACGATTGAGGATAACGTAATCATCTATGCCGGTGCTACTATTCTGGGAGGAAAAACAATTATTGGCAAAAACAGTATTATTGGAGGTAACGTATGGGTCACTGAAAGTATTCCACCCAATTCACGGGTTTATCATAAACCACAGATAGAGGTTAAAAACAGCCATACAAATATCGATCAGGGCTGAAAAAACTGATCATGGCCGTTCCGGAAACGTCCGGAATTCAATTTTTTATAATGACGGGTATTTTTTAAATGCTTTAAACAATGGAAGATCTTAATAAATTGATCAACATAGTAAAAAAAAGAGGTCAGAGAAGTATTCAACTGGTGAACCAGAACTTCAGAAAAAAACAAAAGTCAAAAGACAACCTGCTTTTTGAAGGTTTGGTAAACGGCCGTTTCTCGTCAGAGGAAATCGCATCAAAGCAATTATTCGATGCGGACCCGGGAAACAGGAATTTCCGGAACACCAAAGCCAAACTCAAAAACAAACTATTGAATCATCTGTATTTCCTGGATTATGATAAACCGGATTATACAGAGTATATGAGAGCAAAATATGAATTACTGCACATGCTTCATCAGATGGAGATCCTGCTGATGGAAAAAGCGGATTGTATCGCTCTTAAAAAATTACCGCAACTGATCAAAACGGCCAAAGCATTTGAATTAATTGAAATAGCCCTTGAAGGGTTATTGCTCC
>CAZYDB010000261.1:0-4193 GCA_964645995.1 uncultured Roseivirgaceae bacterium | reverse complement strand
CCTGAGAAATGAATTTTCATTGCAGGGCAAATGCGCACCTTTGATTAGTTCTGAAAACGAGATCGAGCGTTTAAAGCCATTTCATGAGGCCATCATGAAATCAGAACAACTGTATTACGATACCATGGTCCTGATCAGGAAGTCTATGAGTTCAAGTGAAAAGATTATCGATGATATGCCTGCCAGGATCGCAGAAATAGAAAAATATTCCGGAAAATTTAACAGTACCCGCCTTGATGTGCTTGTTAAAAAACTGGAGATCGCCTATAACAGTATTCAGAATGATTATCAGGCCAACCTGAAAATATGTAATTACCTCGAAAAAAAATATATCCCCAAAGATGTATCCGGGATCATTGTTGACCTGGATTATAAGGAAATTGTTTTTCTCAAAGTTTTTAGCCACTACGCCCTGAATATGATCGATGAAGGCGTTGAATATGTTAAAAGGAGATGTGTTATTTTCAAGGAAGGTTCTGCCGACTGGTTTAAAATCAAAGAATACCAGTTCCTTATCTTGATGAAGGGCGAAAAGACACACCAGGCTACCAAAGTTTTCCGCTCGGTCAGAACAAATAAAAACTATAACGAACTGAGCAAAAAAGATAAGGATCGATGGACTATATACCGGGCCTATATTCTTTTTATCAATGATACTAAATTGATCAAATGGGGTTTTGACATTGATCAGTTCATTAAATCCAACCCGGAATATCCGAGGAAGAGGATAGGCTATACGATAGCCACACTCATTATTCAATACCTCTTTACTTTACGGAGCGGAGATATTAAAAAGGTGAACGAAAGACTTGAATTCCTGAAACCATTAAGTTCGATCCATCTTGACAAACGGCATAATTACCGGAACAGCATATTCATCAGGATGCTCGAATTGATCCATGATAAAGATTTCGATTATACTCTTATCGAAGAAAAAGGGCAGACTTACCTGCATAAACTGATCGAGACGCAGATACCACCCGACATGAAACAGGAACTTGAGATCATTCCTTTTGAAAAACTATGGGAATATGTTCTGAACATTCTGAAGACCAATAAAAACTATATCCATTACCGTTTTTATCATCTTTCAGAGGTCTGAAACGGTTATCAGATGTCATAGTCGCTTTATTGCTAACCATTAACTTATTGAGGGGCTTATCTTGTACAATTCACAAACAGAGTTTTTCCCGGGTTTCCAGAAACTCAGTCCAGATCTCCTGAAGGATCTTTGAAGCGGGTTCAATGCCGGTGATCATGGCCGATACCTGGCCTACCTCCAGTTCGCCATTATCCAGATCCCCTTCAAATATGCCTTTCCTGGCCCGTCCCTTCCCCAATAATTCGATCAGTTGCTGCCTGCCGGCTCCTGCTTCTTCGGCCTGCAGTACCTGTTCATAAAATTTATTCCTGATCAAGCGTACAGGGGCTACTTTCTTAAGTGAAAGGAACGTATCTCCTTCCTTGGCCTCAACAATTCTCTTCTTGAAAACTTCATGGGCAGAAGATTCGAGGGAGGCGGCAAAACGGCTGCCTACCTGAACCCCGTCAGCGCCCAGTGACATAACAGCAAACATTGCCTTCCCGGAGCCAATCCCTCCGGCAGCCAGTAACGGGATATCTGTCTTTTCCCTGACCATGGGTATCAGGCATAATGTAGTGGTTTCTTCGCGTCCATTATGACCGCCAGCCTCGAAGCCTTCAGCCACCACGGCATCCACGCCGGCAACCACACTTTTCAGGGCAAAACGAACACTTGAAACCACATGTACAACAGTAATTCCTGCATTTTTTAGCGCCTCTGTCCAGGTAGCGGGATTGCCCGCCGAGGTAAATACAATGCTGACCCCTTCCTCCAGGATCACTTTAATCTGTTCCCTGACCTCCGGATATAAAAGCGGGACATTCACCCCGAATACATTGGCAGTGGCCTGCCTGCATTTTCTGATATGCTCACGAAGCAATTCCGGACTCATTGATCCGGCCCCGATCAGTCCGAGCCCTCCTGCGCTACTAACGGCCGAAGCCAGGCGCCAGCCGCTGCACCAGACCATGCCTCCCTGAATAACAGGATATCTTATGCCAAACAGGTCATTAATTCGGTTTTTCATGATATCAGTACTTTGGGTTGATCTTCAAATCAAAACAAATATGAGATATTATTTCTTTTAAATCCTATTACTTTTGCAGGTATGAAAGTCAATGAGATACTGACAAAGTTTCTTATCTGGAGGATCAAACATGTCAAGACAAGAGACTTTGTCATTTTTTTAAGTGCTCTTATCGGTGCCATTGCCGGATTAGCGGCCGTACTCCTCAAAGAGACGGTCCATTTTATACAGAACCTCCTGAAAAGCGGCTTCCTCCCCAATTATTTTTATTTTATTTACCCGCTCGTGGGTATCATCCTGACGATCATCCTTTCAAGGTATATTTTCCGGGAGAAACTCGGGCACGGCATTACCGACATAATCTACGCTATCGAAAAGAAATCGAGCCTGCTGAAAAGGACCAATATGTATACGCGGATGGTTACCAGTGCTTTAACGGTAGGCTTCGGCGGCTCAGTCGGTCTTGAGGCGCCTATCGTGGTAACCGGCTCAGCCATCGGTTCCAATGTCTCCCAGTTCATGCATACCGATTATAAAAGCAGGACCATTCTCGTCGGTTGTGGTGTGGCTGCCGCTATATCGGCGATCTTTAACTCACCAATTGCCGGGGTTATCTTCTGCTTCGAGGTGATCATCACCGATCTGACTATATCGGGTTTCATTCCCCTGCTTATCGCTTCTGTTGCAGGATCACTGGTATCGCTGGCATTGCTGGGCGATGATATATTGTTTTCTTTTCACCTGACAGACTCCTTCAAGGCTTCAGATACGCCCTCATATATCCTGCTGGGGATCATCTGCGGACTCACCTCACTGTATTTCACCAGGATGATGAACCTTGTCGAAATAAGGATCAAGAAGGTGAAAAATTATATCGGCCGTGGACTCTGGGGAGGCATCCTGCTTGGCTTCGTCATAATCATCTTTCCGCTGATTTATGGAGAGGGTTATGATGTGATCAAATCCCTGCTTTCCGGAGAAAATGCCACCATCTTCCAGAATAACCTGATCCTGGACCAATCATCACCAATCATCCTGACAGGCCTGTTTCTGATCGGTGTAATATTGATCAAACCGGTGGCTACAGCGCTTACAATTGGTTCAGGTGGCAGCGGTGGGATCTTTGCACCCTCCTTGTTCCTGGGTGGTATAACCGGTTTTCTATCGGCCAATGTGATCAATCAGGTATACGGCGGAGATCTGGTAAGTGTGAGCAATTTTACCCTGGTAGGCATGTGCGGGGTCATGAGCGGGGTACTGCATGCGCCGCTGACAGGCATCTTCCTGATTGCCGAGATTACCAGCGGCTATACGCTCTTTGTTCCCTTAATGATCGTCTCAGCCATTTCTTTTATCACGATCTCCTATTATGAAGAATACTCGTTATATACCAAGAACCTGATCGAAAGGGGGGATTACAATCCCTATGACCAGGATAAAAAAGTGCTTGGGATCATTAAACTTGAAAAACTCATCGAAATGGATCTCCATACCATAGAACCGGATAAGAAATTAAAAGATCTGATTCGGGTGGTAAGTAAGTCGAAAAGGAATATTTATCCCGTGGTAAATGAACAGAAAGAATTGATGGGTATAATTACCCTGGATGATATCCGGGCCATAATGTTTGATGAGGAAGCCAGAGAAAAAACCGATCTGAGAAACCTGATGCATAGCCCGCCCGATACCGTAAATATCAACGACTCCATGCAGGTGGTCATGCGCAAATTCGAAAAAACCGGCGCCTGGAACCTTCCGGTGATCGAAGATGGGAAATATAAAGGATTCCTTTCAAAATCAACTATTTTTAATGCCTACCGCAATAATCTGAAAAGGAAAAAGTTTGCCTGATCCTGATCCGTAAGCTTATTTTGTGAGCGGATCAAGGCTCCTGCTGGTATAGCCTTAACCCCGATTATTCATAAACCATTCTAAAAATAAATCGTCTTGACTATTTAAAATATTTATTATTACGTAGTCACGAAACGGGGTTAAGCCCTGATAAGCGCCCCGATTTTATAGGGGAAAAATTTATGCTTTTTTCGGGTTAATGTAAAGGAGTGTACCGGCGGAGAAATTTAT
>CAZYDB010000260.1:2620-6718 GCA_964645995.1 uncultured Roseivirgaceae bacterium | reverse complement strand
CTGGATGAAAAATGCCGGTTACAGCAGCTTGGAGAAGGATGGTTCCCTTCATTACAGGATGTTCCTACGCATGCCCTGAGCCTTACAGTCCCTGGCATCATGCGGGCCGGACGCATCAGTTGCGTAGTGCCGGATGAACGGAAAGCGGAAGCTGTCAGGAATGCCATGTATGGGCCCGTGTCGACGCAATGCCCGGCTTCCATTCTTCGGCAGCATAACGAATGTGTGCTTTTTCTGGATGAAGCATCGGCTTCCCTGCTTGAGTCCTGATCAGCCCTGCGGAAGGATCGTGTTCTCGTTTTTTTGGTGAGGCAGGTGAAGGAAAATCAGGGATATACATGAATTGAGTAAATCCCGAATGATTGATCATCACTATAGCATTTGAAGTATAATTTCCGGCCGTCAGGGCTCCATACCAGGTTGCTGTTGATATAATACCCCCGCTTCCCGGTAAGTTGATCGAGCTCGCGGTTCTGCAGGTTCATCAGCCAGACTTCATCCCTTCCGGAACGGGCGTATAAAAAGGCCAGATACCTGCCGTCAGGGGAGAAGGAAGGATATGAATCAGTCCAGGCCGATTCAAGAAGGGGTTCCACATTACCGTATTCCATATGATAGGTGTAAATATCCTGATGGTACTGATCATCAACACGGGAAAAAGCAACCTGCATGCCATCCGGCGACACGGATAAAGGTTCATCTAACGTGATTAGGCCGCCGGACCCTGCCAGTGGTCCAAAGACGCCTGTCACCAGGTCCATGATATATACCTCCCTCTGGTTATAATCCTCACAACAATTACCTTCATTTTTCCATTTGAAATTTCTGGAATAGATCAGACTTTGTCCATCCGGTGAAAAATTGCCCAGTTTGAGCAGGTAATCATAGGGTAATTCGATTACCGGTTCGAACTCCGGATTAGCGTTATATTGAATATGGATCGGGGGAGAAACAAACGGACGGGCATCCCCGGAAATTGTTTTGAGCCTGAAATAATGATCCCCGCCGCCGGCGGAAGGTTTAAAGACAAATCGGTTGCCGGAGCCATAGGATTCAAGGATCTTCTTAAAACCCAGCAGGGTATCCCCCAGGGAATGATAGACCTCAATTTTATCAATAGGGGAAACCCTGTAAGGATCATAAAGATATGCGCTCGAAAGATAACGCACCATGGCTGAGTACCATTCCAATAGAATTCCCTCGCTGGAACGGGTGGCTTGCAGCGTAGCCGGCACGGTGAATTTTTCAGGATTGATATCCTCGTCGCGGCAACCTGTCAGAAAAATGACCGGGATCAGCAGTACAACCAGCTTCATCATGCTTTTAATTAATTTTGATTATGATTAATAGACACCCTTGCCGGCATGATCGTTGGATCAGGATTTCGGAAAATTGAAATTCACATAAAACCACGTACTATTCATTCCATTAGGATTTTATTGTATTATTGCGGAATATCCAGAATTTTATTTATCCGGTTATTATGAGACTTTTTGTTTTCCTTGCTGTCATCGTGGTTTTGTCGGATTGTTCGCAACCTGATAGAAAGGATAGGGAATTTGTGGCCGATCAGAAGATCGATTACCGGGATGAAGCCATTAGGTTAAGCCGCGATCTGATCATTGTCGACACCCATATCGATGTACCCTACCGGCTGGAATCGGAATGGGAAGACATCAGCACACATACGCAGGGAGGACATTTTGACTATGAAAGGGCTGTTGCGGGAGGTTTAAATGCACCATTCATGTCCATCTACATTCCTGCCCGTTTCCAGCGCACCGGCGGTGCAAGGGATTATGCCGACCGGCTGATGGATATGGTCTATGGCTTCGCAGAAAAATGGCCTGATAAATTCCAGATCGCCATAAACCCGGATGAAATAAAAGATCAGTTTATAAAAGGATTGATCAGCCTGCCGATGGGCATGGAGAACGGTGCGGCGATTGAAAACGACCTGTCCAATGTGAAGTATTTCTATGATCGTGGTATCCGGTATATCACCCTGACCCACTCGAAATGGAATCAGATCTGCGATTCCTCTTATGATCCCGATAAGCACTGGAACGGATTGAGTCCTTTTGGCCGTGAACTGATAGTGGAAATGAACCGGGTGGGCATGATGATCGATATCTCCCATGTGAGTGACAGCTCCTTTTACCAGGTAATGGAACTATCTAACGCACCGGTGATCGCCTCACATTCTTCATGCCGGTATTATACACCGGGGTTTGAAAGAAATATGAGCGATGATATGATACAAGTGATGGCGGAGAAAGGCGGCGTGATCATGATCAATTTCGGTGCTTTTTTCCTGGATGGCGATTTTCAGCGCAAGATGCAGATAGCCTATGACCATATCGATGGCCCGCACCGGAAATGGCGTCCGGGAGAGAAAGCTGAATATATCCGGCAGTATAAGATTGATAATCAAATACCTGAAGTGACCCTGGATGATGTTATCGATCATATTAATCATGTTGTAGCCCATTTTGGCATTGATCATGTAGGGTTAGGGTCTGATTTCGATGGCGTGGATGAAGTGCCTGAAGGATTCAGCGATGTTTCTATGTATCCCAATCTGATCGAGAGGCTGCTGGAAGATGGCTATACTGAACCGGATATCAGGAAGATATGCTCCGAAAATATTTTCAGGGTATGGCAGGAAGTAGAAGAAATTGCCGCGAACCGGGATGATATGTGAATGAAATGACCAAATAACCGAATAATGAAATATATTCTTCCAATCTGTTTTTTCCTGGTTGGCAGCAATTATCTCTCTGCACAAACCGGTAAATTAGAATACCTGGATGTTTATAACCTTGAATATGTTTCCGAACCGCAAATAGCTCCCGATGGACAAAAGATTTTATATGTCCGGAACTTTAAGGATGTAATGACCGACGAAAGTCATTCCAATCTTTGGATGATCAATTTCGACGGATCGGAGAACAGGCCTCTTACAACCGGTAACCAGAATGATTTTTCACCCCGGTGGTCTCCGGACGGGTCAAAGATCCTGTATAAGTCCAACAGGGGCGGTTCCGTTCAGTTGTATTTGCGTTGGCTCGATAACGGCGCAGAGACGAAGCTGACCAATCAGCCACAGTCCCCCGGATCCTTTGTCTGGCGTCCCGATGGACAATATATATTGTTCAGCAGGTTTGTGCCGGAGAAGCCGGAAACTTTTGCAGTGATGCCTACAAAGCCGGCAGGAGCCCAATGGAATGACCCGCCGAAATATATTGATGACTTGAATTACCGGTCTGATGGTTCAGGTTATCTGAAGCAGGGCCATGTTCAGTTATTCACCCTTTCAGTGGACGGAGGCACTCCCCGCCAGATCACCTTCGAGGAAAATGATCACCACGGATTTGACTGGAGCCGGGATGGCGAAAGGGTTTTTTTTACTGCAAACCTGCATGAGGATCATGAGTATGAGCCTTTGAATACCGAAATATATGCGGTTGACCTGCAGACGCTGGAGGTTATGCCCATCACCGGCAGATATGGTCCTGACAGGAATCCGGTCGTTTCCCCGGATGGCAGCAGGGTTGCCTATCTGGGTAATGACGACCGGTATAAAGGCTACCAGCCGGCCAGGCTGTATCTGATGAATACAGATGGCAGCAACAGCAGGGAACTGGACATCAATCTCGACAGAAGTGTTCGCAATATCACCTGGGACGGGCCCGGGAAAGGTCTTTATTGTCTGTTTGATGATGAAGGGAATACAAAGATCGGTTACTACAGCCTGGAAGGCAAAATGCGCGAAGTGGCAGAAAATGTAGGTGGCACGACCCTCGGAAGGCCCTACGCCTCAGGAGGTTATTCTGTATCCCGGAATGGCAGGCTGGCATATACCTATACCACCCCCACACATCCGGCAGACCTGATGGTTATTGATGAGAAAGGGCGAAGTAAGAGACTTACTTTCCTTAATGACGACCTCTTCAACTATAAAAAACCGGGTGAAGTGGAAGAGATCTGGTTTGAATCATCCTACGATCAGAGAAAGATCCAGGGCTGGATCTGTAAGCCTCCTGATTTTGATGCAGGAAAGAATGCCGTTTAAAATGGGTCTCAAAATAAGTTAAC
>CAZYDB010000260.1:0-2610 GCA_964645995.1 uncultured Roseivirgaceae bacterium | reverse complement strand
AAGAAATATCCGCTGATCCTCGAGATCCACGGGGGCCCTTTCTCCAATTACGGCGATAGGTTTTCGGCCGAAATGCAACTCTATGCCAGAGAAGGCTATGTTGTGCTTTATACCAATCCCAGGGGAAGTACCAGTTATGGTGAGGAATTTGGTAACCTTATCGACCGTAATTATCCGGGGCAGGATTATGATGACCTGATGTCTGGAGTGGATGCCGTTTTAGAGAAAGGGTATATTGATGAAAACAATCTTTTTGTAACCGGGGGTAGCGGTGGCGGTGTTTTATCGGCCTGGATCGTCGGCAAAACAGATCGTTTCAGGGCGGCTGTGGTAGCCAAGCCTGTTATCAACTGGTATAGTTTTGTGCTCTATGCGGATGGGCCGGCATTCTTCTATAAATACTGGTTTGGCAATCTCCCCTGGGAAGATCCGGAAGCCTATATGAATAGATCTCCGATATCATTGGTTGCTAACGTGCGTACGCCGACCATGCTGCTGACCGGTGAAGAGGATCTGAGAACGCCAATGGCTGAAACGGAACAGTATTATGCCGCCCTTAAACTGATGAAAGTAGAAACGGCCATGGTCAGGATACCCGGCGCCTATCACGGTATCGCCGCCAGGCCGAGTAACCTGATCGCCAAAGTGGTCTATATCCTGCATTGGTTTGAGAAACATAAGGCCGGCTGAAACGAGTGTTCAGTAGCGGTTAACCCGGGTCCGCGAAAATCGATTGGGTGCGGGGCGGATGGGATGAAAACGCATTGATTTGATCATTTTAGAATATAAAATATATAATTATGAAGAACCGTATTGAAACTTCTTTCACCCTTGGGCTGCTATTGGTGGCACTATTGGTATTTTTTACCGGATCAAAGACATCGGCAGCCGATGTGGAACCATTCCTTGGCAGGTGGGCGCTGACCCTTCCCAACGGACCGGGCTGGCTCGAAGTCCGCCAGGAGCAAGGTTACCTCGATGCAGACATTCTATGGTTATGGGGCAGCGTCGTACCCGTCAGCAATGTGTATATGGATGGCGATAAGTTGTTTATTACCAGAAATCGTGAACTGGTCAGGCAAAAGGATGAAGAGGGGAAGCCCCTCAGGTCACACACGATAACCACCACCATAGAATTATCGGTTGAGAAGAATAAATTAAAAGGGAAAGTCCTTCATCCTTCAACCATGGGAGAAGGAGTCCGTGTAGAAGAGTTTACCGGCGTCAGGATACCACCTCTGTCAGATCCGCCTGATCTGAACATGATAAAATATGGCGAGTCTGTATCACTGCTAAATGATGATCGTGAAGGTTGGCGAATGGTCAATGAAAACTCGAAAAACGGGTGGAGCATGCAAAATGGCGTATTGGTGAATGACCCGGTACAGCCTGAAGGATCACATGTATACTACGGCAACCTCAGGACTGATAAGGAATATGAGGATTTTAATTTAAAACTGGAAGTAAATGTTCCTGAAGGAAGTAACAGTGGGGTTTACCTGAGGGGCATATATGAAGTACAGGTGATGGATAGCTATGACCTGCCGCTGGATTCCCATCATATGGGTGCCGTGTATAGCCGGATAACCCCTGCCATAAAAGCAGAAAAACCGGCAGGTGAATGGCAGACAATGGATATTACCTTGTATGATCGATATGTAACTGTCGTTTTAAATGGAGTTAAGATCATTGATAACCAACCACTGTATGGTGTAACCGGTGGCGCCATGCATGCAGACCAGTTCAAGCCTGGCCCACTTTACCTTCAGGGAGATCATGGGAAAGTGAAATTCCGCAATATTGTCCTTACCCCCATAAAAAATTAGCAAGTTGTTAGGGGAACCACTATATTTGCTGAAAGGGCACAAGTCGAATATGCAAAGTTATAATTATCAGCCTGATAAAAAGGGCGGGAGAGGGAAGGAGACCCTCTTCCGCGTAACCTTCCGGAATCAGATCAATCATACCCAGATCGCAGATAATAAAGCGAACATGATCATCACCATCAACTCCCTGATCATTACCGTGCTCATCGGGCTTTCAGGTTATGGCACACTTTCAGAAGGGGCTTTATTCAGTACCCAGGGGATCATTATTCCAATCACGTTCATCATCCTTACCTGTCTGCTGTCAGTAGTTTTTGCTATTCAGGCCGCAAGACCTAAAATTATTAAGAATAAAAGGCCACAAGATCCGGGCGATAGTAAAACAAACAGCCTTCTCTTTTTTGGGACCATATCCAGTAAATCCCTCGACGAGTATATGAAGGATATGAATGAATTGATCAATTCAAAAGAATCCATCTATCACAATATGGTTGTGGATATCTATTACCAGGGGAAAGTCCTTAACCGGAAATACAAACTACTCAGTATTGCCTATCTCATCTTTATGTATGGTTTTATCTTCAGTGTGATCACTTTCCTGGTTATCTTTCTGTTTTCCCCACCCAAAATATGATATAATCTCTCCAAAAGTCTTCCCACGCACAAGCCCACGTAAACTTTTGGAGAGACCCATCCATCCTCCATCCTCATTCCTCCATCCAGATATTATCTCTCCAAAAGTCTTCCCACACACAAGCCCACGTAAACTTTTGGAGAGCCCCAT
>CAZYDB010000259.1:3293-6764 GCA_964645995.1 uncultured Roseivirgaceae bacterium | reverse complement strand
GGGCAAGGGGGGCCCGCTCGTCGTCGTCAGGCTGCTGCTTCCCGGCCTGGCCGTCGACGCCGGGGCCGCGCTCTCGCGGCGGGTGGTTGCGGAAACGATGTGGGGGGTGATCCTCGGCGCCGCAGCGGGTCTTTTTGAAGATATGAGGCAGCGCCAGTCCGCAGGCACATGACATCAGACAACCGGCATTTCCACAGGTGCATACCATATCGCAGTCAGGATCAACGATCGTATGTCCGAATTCGCCCGCCGTGCCCGTCATGCCCCGGTAAACCTTGCCGTCAAGGATTATTCCCGCCCCAATACCGGTACTGATGGTTAAAAAGATCAGGGAATCAAATCCTTTTCCTCCCCCGTACTTGTACTCTCCGTAAGCCTGTGCATTGGCATCGTTATCGATAGTAACAGGGACCTGGAAGAAATGCTGCATCTTATCCCGCATCGGATAGTTCTTGAATCCCTTCAGGTTGGAAGTGGTGATCAATACACCATCCTTATGCCTTAAATGACCCGCTACTCCTACCCCGATTCCCAACAGATCCGACTCAGGGAGATCATTGTTCCTGATCAACTTCTTAACCAGCAAGACCATCTTTTCAAGTACGATCTCTTCGGGTTTATCCACATGGTCATAGACTACGATCTTATCAACTACCCGGCCTTCCAAGTCTATTAACCCTGCTGATAACTTGGTCCCCCCAAGATCAATACCACAAAGTAGTCTGCCCATACTAATAATTATAGGGTATGTTCCGTTCTGGCGATAATATCATCCTGCGCATCAGGCGATAAGGTAGTGAAAAAGGCTGAATATCCTGCTACCCTGACCACCAGGTCACGATAATCGGCAGGATTTTCTTTTGCCGCAAGCAATGTATCCCTTGATACGATATTATATTGCACATGCCATCCTTTCAATTCGGTGAAAAAGGCGCGTATCATGGCAATTAGTTTCTTTTTATCGCTTTCCTTTTTAATGCTTGAAGGCGACAGTTTCTGATTAAGCAGAACGCCACCAAGGATCTTATCCGATGGAAGTCTCGACACTGACTTGAAAACAGCGGTAGGGCCAAGCTGGTCAGTACCCGAGGTGGGCGAGCTGCCTTCCGCCAGCGGAGTGAAGGCTTTTCTTCCATCCGGAGTGGCTGGCACAACCGAACCGGAAGGAACATTGGCCGAAATACTTGAGGTGCCCGCATAATAGGAACAACCAACAGGACCGCGATTATATCTGGTCGTATGATGATTGGCAATCTCGTCGATATAATACTGGTAAGCCTCCTTCAGCAAGTTATCCACAACCTCTTCATCATTGCCATACTTAGGTGCATAATTCATTAACAACTGACGTACTTTTTCACCCTCCTTCCCTTCGAAATTATTTTTAAGATGATCCATCAGGTCCTTCCCGGATATCCTTCGCTCTTCAAAAACAAGCTTTTTAATGGCGGCCAGTGAATTGCCCAGATTGGCGATACCCACCTGTAATCCGGAGATAAAATCATATTTCGATCCTCCCTCCTTGATGGTCTTTCCACGGGAAATACAGTCATCAACAAAGGCCGAACAAAGAATGTCAGGAACCATTTCTTCCAATGCCCTGTCAACCGCAGTGTCTATCTCAACGGTTTGTCTGGTAAAAAACCGGACTTGTTCTGCCCATGCATCCATCACTTGATCAAACGAAGAAAAAGAGGTCAGTTCGCCACTGCCCTTATGGAATGTTTTGCCTGTCATGGAATCTTTCCCATCATCTAAGGCAGCAAGAAAAACACGCATGAAATTCAAAAAACTCATCCCCGTACACCGGTAGCCCCACTTACCCGGTACGGCAACCTCAATACAACCAATAGCTGAATAGCTATACGCATCTTCCCTCTCTACCCCATGATCAATAAGGGAAGGAATAACAATATCATCATTATTGAAGGCCGGCATTCCAAAGCCTTTCTCGATCACCTGAAGACAGGCCATCAGAAAGTCCTCACTCATATTTTTATGATAACGGACCGACAGGTTGGGTTGTGTGAGTCGCATGCGGCCAACAGAATCCAGGATCAGATAGCTAAGCGGATTCACCGCATCACGACCATCAGAAGTCTGCCCGCCGATAGTAACATTCTGGTATAAGGGACTGCCAACCGAATACCGGGTATGTGACCAGGATCGGATCTTATTGATCGATAATAATTTGATCCAGGTATTCTCCAGTAATTCCAAAACGAATTCATCGGTTATCTGCCCCAGGAGGGTATCTTGTTGATAATAAGGATAAAGATACTGGTCCATCCGTCCGAGAGATACCGAATGGCCGTTGCTTTCTATCTGCAGGATCAGTTGAACGAAGTACACCAGTTGCAAAGCCTGGTAGAAATCTTCAGGGCTTCTGTGTGCTATGACCCTGCAATTGTTAGCGATCTTTTTCAACTCCGCCCGCCTAACCGGATCTTCCTCACCACTCATCATTTTGAACCCCAGTTGTTCATACCGGTGAATAAAATATTGAAATGACCTTATTCCAATCTCGAGCGCACGATAGAACTGCTCCTGCTTTTTTGTGGTCTCCATTTGCCCTGCTTTCCCAGCCGGCCCATGATCCATTACCTCCCTGAGATATCCATCCAACCCTCTGTCCAGGATCTTTTGCATATTGACAGCAATATGTCCGTCGCCGGAGGTGAGGTTGCCCTCCGCCCTTATGATCCCTGAATCATGGATCTGCCTGTTCGTGCCGGACATCTTCTCATATCCTTTCTCAAGCAGCGTCTTCCCCTCCCACCACTCACATATCTCTTTTAACTCCTCCTTATGACCTTCAGTAAGATAAAAAGAATCGCCCGGTCTCTTGTCAAATGTATCAAGCTCATCAAATATCCATTGAACGGCATACTCCGGAAAAACAGGGGCAGCACGCAGACTGGAAGAATGATTGCCTACGATCAACTCTCCATCATCTATGCTGATGGACATCCTTTTCAACGTCCTCTCCAAAGCCAGGGCCCGCCTGATGATTACCGGCTCATGATCATACTGCTTGTATACCTCGGTATAAATCCGGGCCCTTTCCGTGCAAACGGAGGGTTTGCTTTGCAAAACCTTTGCCTTTAACTTGCGGATCCTTCCGGTAATTCCTGGTGATTCTGTGATCTTTAACATAATTATCCTCCGATCTGGGCTTTTAAACCAATTTTGGTTGCATATTCAATATAGGGATCAATCTCCACTTCCGATACTTTTTCTGATGTAAATTCATACTGCCTGCCAAGCATATGGTACTTTTCAATACCATAATTATGATACGGCAGGAAATGAATTTCAGAGGCATTGCTCAGTGAAACCACAAAATCGATCAGCCTTTTCATCTCCGGGAAAGTATGATTAAAACCGGGTAGTACGGGTATTCTGATAAGATAAGAACTTCCGTAATCATTAAGCTTCCTGATGTTATCGGCGACCAGGCGGCTGCCCCCC
>CAZYDB010000259.1:0-3283 GCA_964645995.1 uncultured Roseivirgaceae bacterium | reverse complement strand
CGGTATACCGCCTGAATTTCTTTGCATCCAGATGTTTTAAGTCCACAAGAAATTCATCGAAAAGCTTAAGATAAGGTGCTATACTGGACCATGCGGTATGAAAGGAGGTCTCAACAGCTACCCGTATTTCCTTTTCCTTTAAAGCCATCAGCAATTCCATCATCCATGGTCCATGCTGATTAAAAGGTTCTCCACCTGTTAAAGTAATTCCTCCTCCGGTATGCTGATAAAAAGGAAGGTCTTTTTCAATGTCCCGGATCAATTCGTTGACTTCTCTTTGCTCGCCTGCGACCCGGATAGCCCTGGAAGGGCAGACTTCACGATAAATCCCTGCATCCGGAATTGATTTTCTTTCAATGACCAGATGATCATTCATCGAGTAAATCTTCTCCGGGTCAGGATGCATACAATCGGCAAATCCCAGGCATAACCGCTCATCAAATAAAATCTCTGGTTCCGGTGACTGGCTTTCAGGATTGCTGCACCAACGACATCTGAGGGGACATCCCTTAAAAAAAATATTTGTCCGGATACCGGGCCCGTCATGAATTGAATATCGCTGAATATCAAAAATCATCCGTTTTTGGCAATTTGAGCCTTTTAATTATTCATATGAAAGTTAATCCTATTTTGAATGAAAGAAAATGACATGCGTCATGTTTTAAATGATTCCGTAGTCTGCCCAACAGGGTTGAACAGACCAGTGACCGGGCTAGCAGGTGGAAAATTTAACTCATCCAGGATTTGGCTGATTGACTTCCAGTGTATAACTTGAATCGATCATTTGAAAATAAAATAATTATGAAAAAAATTGTGTTATTTCTGCTTGTATTTCTACCAGTTCATTACCAGGCATCTGGTCAGTTAGTCAGAAAGGAAATGGTAGTTCCGGATATACCGGGTTACACAACCCTCAAATGTGATTTTCATATACATACGGTTTTCTCGGACGGCAATGTCTGGCCAACGGTACGTGTTAATGAAGCCTGGCTTATGGGGTATGATGCCATTTCCATCACCGATCATATCGAATATCAGCCACATAAAAAGTACATACCCATCCAGCACAATGCTGCCTATGAGATCGCCAGGCCATATGGTGAGCGACAGGATCTCCTTGTAATCCAGGGCTCGGAGGTTACCCGGGTGATGCCTCCGGGCCATTTAAATGCCATTTTTATTAAGGATGCAACACGCCTGGAAACGGAAAGGATTGCGGAGATGCATGCATCGGAATCCCACCGGCACGGGTATCTTGATTCAATTGACCACCAGCACCAGGACTACCTGATTGCATTGGAGGAGGCGGTAAAGCAGGGAGGTTTTGTTTTCTGGAATCATCCCGGATGGGAGGCGCAGGCACCTGAAGGGATCAAAATATATGATATCCATAAAGAGCTCATCAGCAAAGGATGGATAAAAGGGATCGAGGTTGTGAACTGGGATACCTGGTACCCGGAAGCTTTTCAATGGTGCCTGGATTATGGTCTTACAATGTTAAGTAATTCAGATATTCATGAACCGGAAGAGATCTATGAAAAGGTTACAAAAGTTAAAAAACGTCCTGTAACACTGGTTTTTGCAAAGGAAAAAAGTAAGGAGGCCATACGTGAGGCCCTGGATCAGGCGCGAACTGCCGTCTGGTTCAACGATCTTGTTATTGGGAAAAGAGAATTTCTTGCCCCTCTTTTTGAAAACAGCATTGAGGTTGAAGGTCCGTTCTTTACGGATAATGATCTGAAATATTATAATGTTAAGAACAAGTCGGATTTTTCATTTAAACTTCGAAAAATTGCCGGCGATGATCTCATTGAATTATTACCTCAAACAACGGTGATCATTTCGCTCAAAAAGAATACAAAAGCATTGCATTACAGGGTCGAAAACTTCCTGGTTGAGCCGGATAAGCAACTTGAAATTCCTCTTTTATTTAATTAGGAAAGTATATCCCAGGCTTACGTCCATGAAGTCGGCCTCACCAAAATTGGCATTGATATGGCTTCCAAGGCACACATTATGCCTGGGCATTTTTTCATGGGTGATCAGATAATATTTCAAACCTAAGCGGGAGGTAAGGTACCGGTTCCGCCAGTATTCAAATCCTTCCTTGAACTCAAACCGGTGGTTAAATTCACGGTAGTAGGGCTTATGAACATTCAACCCGCCTTCAATATCAATTGCCACATGGCCCAGGAGAAACTCACATCCAACAAAGAGATTGATATTGGTTGCTTCGGCGATTGGATTTTCCCCAAATCCCCGGACCTTGTATTTTAAGATATCCTCGTAAAAAGATTTATAAAAACGATGGGTGATCCCGGCCCTGACTTTTATCTGCTGCTTAAAAATGACACCTGCTGCAATTGACTGGGAATAAACCGGCCAGGTAGGCCCTCCGATCGGTTGAAAAGTACCGCCAAGTTCATGCCATCCATAGCCGGAACGGATATATAAAAAATAATGTTTCTGCTGATCAATAGGTGGTTTTTCCTGTTTCAGGGCAAATCCGGGATCGTAGGCCCTTGTTGGGAACTGTGCGGCCAGGCTGGCCACCGCTGCATTCATGCCATAATTTGGAAGTCGTGTATGGGCATTGGAACTATGCATATAACCAAGTCCCATTTTAAAGATCACTGAGTTAGATACAATAAGATTTTTATAGGTGAATAACTGAAATGTCCATGAATAACTGGATCCAACCACCAAATTTTCCGGGTTTTTTTCAGCATGAAACGGGTTGTTGAAATAGGAAGCGCCCAGTCCCATCTTAAAATCCCAGGACCGCTTTGGGTTTCCCGAGGTCTTCAGGATCATATAGGGAACAATACTCAGTTCATTGCCATAGACCTCAGGGTTACCTAAATTTGAAAAAAGAATAGAAACACCCGTTGTTGGATAATTATAATAGGAAACCCAGTGTTTTTCCTGCCCACGGTGTATGGCACCCAGGCTCATCATCAGCGTGCTGCGAAGGTTTGATTCCGGGAATTCATCGTATACGGGTATGTTTTTTCCAGTCAGGATCTCCGGTTGTATGAAAAATGTATTCCCGGAAATATTTCCTTGTCCCGGGAGATAGTTGAAAACACTTACCCCCAGGCATATCCAAAAACCAAATAGTATCCGGGAATAGATTTCCTTCATTAGATTGATATTTTCTTGTTAGATGGCATTGAAACTGACCGGCAAAATAAAAAATAATACTATAACCTGTAAAGGAAATTGACCAACAAAATTTCATTCATGCCTTTGATGAATAATGAAAGGCATGAAGGGCATCTCT
>CAZYDB010000258.1:0-6780 GCA_964645995.1 uncultured Roseivirgaceae bacterium | reverse complement strand
TGGAGGTGGCCTGGGGGTCACTGCTTCTTCAGGACCGGGTATAGCGCTCAAAACAGAAGCCATGGGGCTGGCAGTGGCACTGGAAATACCATTGGTCATTATTAACGTTCAGCGTGCCGGCCCTTCAACCGGAATGCCTACAAAAACGGAGCAGTCAGACCTTCTTCAGGCGGTTTACGGAAGAAATGGAGAAGCACCCATGCCTGTTTTTGCAGCCAGTTCTCCCTCCGATTGTTTTGATATCGCCTATGAAGCAGGGAAAGCAGCTATTGAGCATATGACTCCGGTTATGATCTTAAGTGATGGATACCTGGGTAATGGTTCCAGCCCATGGAAAATTCCGGATCCTGACCGCCTTCCCCAGATCAGGATCCCTCATGCCGATGAAAAACATATTCGTGAAGAAAGATTCCTGCCCTACCTTAGGGATGAAAAACTATCAAGACCCTGGGCAACTCCGGGAACAGAAGGCTTTGAACATAGGATTGGAGGTCTCTCCAAAGAAAATGAAACAGGAAATGTTTCTTATGATCCTCTGAATAATGAAAGCATGATCAAAATCCGGGAGGAAAAAGTTGAAAAATTAGCAGAATACCTACCGGAACAGCGTATCGAGGCCGGTGACAAGGCAGGTGAACTCCTGATACTTAGCTGGGGATCGACGTATGGCACCATGCTTTCGGCAGTCAGTGAACTCCATGCAGAGGGCCATTCCATAGGGTTTACGCATCTGAGATACCTTAAACCATTTCCTGCAAATCTTTATACGCTCTTAAAGAAATATAACCGGATACTTATACCTGAGTTGAATAATGGACAATTGATCAAACTTATAAAAGAGAGAGTTGATGTAACGGTTACCGGATTGAACAAGATCCAGGGATTGCCATTCACAAAAAATGAAGTCAAGGAAGCAATTGTGAAACAACTAGAAATGCAGAAAAGTGAAGCCTAAAATGAAAATTAAAACACCAGCCGGTATAGTACGAAAAGCAACTGCCAATCAATCGATTACAAACCCCGGCAAAGCATATGCTTCTGATCAGGATATCCGTTGGTGTCCGGGTTGCGGTGATTATTCCATACTTAAACAGGTGCAAACCGTACTGGGAGAAGAAGGGATACCCAGAGAAGATATCGTTTTTATATCAGGAATTGGTTGTTCCTCCCGATTTCCTTATTATATGAATACCTTTGGAATGCATTCAATACACGGAAGGGCAACAGCTATCGCTTCAGGATTGCGCTCCATAAGAAGGGATTTGAACATATGGATCGTCACCGGTGATGGTGACGGACTTTCCATTGGCGGAAACCATCTGATCCACCTCCTTCGCAGGAACTTTAATGTTAACATCCTGCTATTCAATAATGAGATCTATGGTCTGACTAAAGGACAATATTCCCCCACCTCACCAAAAGGCACGATCAACAAATCGGCCATCTGGGGTACGATTGACTCCCCTTTCAATCCTCTGGCACTGGCCTTAGGCGCAGATGCCGGTTTTATTGCACGTGGGCTGGACATGGACCCGAAGAACCTGCGCACTATACTTAAAAGAGGTAATCAACATAAAGGATCATCCTTTATAGAGATCTATCAGAATTGTAATGTATTCAATGATGGTGCGTTTTCTTTATATGCAGATAAGAAAATCAAAAATGAAAATATAATTGATCTTGACCATGGAAAACCACTTGTATTTGGTGCCAGGGAAAAGAAAGGTATTGTTTTGGATGGGCTGACACCCCGGGTCGTTAACCTGGATGAAGGAGTTTCAATTAACGATCTCTGGATTCACGATGAAAATGATTATATGAAAGCATCCATTTTAAGCAGGTTTCAAAACCTTTCTTTAATGGACAGTCATTTACCAAGGCCTATGGGAGTCTTATTCGTTGCCCAACGGCCCACTTATGAAGATCAGTTATTTGAACAAAGGCAGGCAGCATTGGAAAGATCAGGAATAAAAGATCTGCATAAACTGTTTAAGGGTAAAAATTTCTGGGAAGTGAAGTAACCGGGCGGTAACAATCAGAATCCCATGAAAATTTCCAGCCGGTGGTCAGGCAAGATCATGATTGAAAAAAATAAATTAACCACTCATTCATTATAAAAAATGAGAGCGAATATTTTATTCATGATAGTTGATAAATCCGCTTAAACGGATTCTTTTCGCTTAATGGCTGCTCCTATTAAAACGATAACCACACCAACGCCGATACCAATAATTTGCCGGTAACCGAAACCGGGATCTCCTATGCCAATTAAATCAACAATCGCGAAAAAAATCACGACTAGCGTTCCAAAAATCATCAATATTTTCTTAAACAGATTCATATAAGTTATTTATTTGATGGAAAAATTTTGATGAAATCTCTGATATTTAATTAGATACACTATAAGTTAAATAAAAAAACATCATAATTGAAATTTTTAGGAAATATTCACAATAAATACATATTATTATTGCTGATCTGCTGTCACCGGTAAAAAACATTTTCTATCAGGATCAGTTTATAAAAAATGAACATATGGTTACTCATTCTTCTATCAATACTGCAAACCGATTTGTCTGCCATGCCTGTAATCACATTATATGATTTTGATACTCCTGAAGAAATTAATGACTGGTTTGCCGTTAATGATGGTGTTATGGGCGGCATCTCCTCAAGTAAAATATTAAGTTCCCTGGATAGTTTTGCTGTTTTTTCCGGCATTGTATCCCTGGAAAATAAAGGTGGATTTGCCTCGGTAAGAACCCGGAAGCTAAATAAAATAATTGAAGATAAAACCGGGATCATTATCCGGCTTATGGGTGATGGCAACCATTATAGTTTCAGATTGAGAAACAATAGTCAATTCGACGGAGTAGCCTATGCACAGTCTTTTCCAACCCGGTCTGGAGAATGGTCTGAGGTAAAATTACCTTTTAACACGTTCACACCTGTTTTTCGGGGAAGAAGAGTCTCCGGATTGCGGGAGATCAAATCAGAGGAGATCCGACAAATTGGCTTCCTTATTTCTGATAAGCAGGAGGGTGATTTTTCATTAACGATTGACTGGATAAAGGTTTATTGATCAGTTCCTCTTGGTCGATAGCATCCTTTCCTGGAACGACACCTGCGATTGCATATATTTTTATATACAATATTTTTTTTGTATTTTTTGATTTCAATGAAAAGATTGAATCAATCCCAGGTTATGAACAAAACATTAATTCTCCTGATTCTCCTCAATCCATTGATCTATCATAATGGATGTTCCCAATCTGTGAAAAATAATGAGGAACTCGATTCCAGGGTTGAGAAATACCTGCAAGAACATAGAAACAACTGGTATGATCTTAATGTGCCTTACGAAGACGGAAAGGTGTTGCATGATATCATTGTCAGAAATGGATATATATCGGCGCTGGAGATCGGGACTTCAACCGGACATTCTACGATATGGATAGCCTGGGCCATGAGCAAAACCGGCGGAAAAGTAACCACCATCGAAATTGATGAAAACAGACAGCAGGAGGCTATCCAAAACCTACAGGAGGCCGGATTGATGGATTATGTCGATGCGAGGCTGGGCAATGCCCATACGCTGGTAAAACAACTGGATGGTCCTTTCGATTTTGTTTTCTCGGATGCCGATAAAGGCTGGTACACGCAATATTTCAAAGATATTGACCCAAAATTAATTGCAGGAGGATGCTTTACTGCCCATAATGTAAGCAATACTTATGGGGGTACCAAAGAGTTCGTGGATTACGTTAAAAGCCTCGATAATTACCAAACCAGCATCAATCGCGCCAGCCGGTCAGGGATTTCTATTAGTTATAAAAAAGCTGATTAAGATCTCAAAATTGCCTGAATTGCAATTGACTGTAAATTAACTGATTGCATAAACTAATCCACGATAGTTTAAATATACCCGAACCCGGGTTCCTGAATTCAATATTTTATTTATCTTTGCAGTTGGTCATATCGTTCAAAATCAAAAAAATCCTCCAAAGCTATCAATCCCATCGGCAGGATTTCTTTATGTTTGAAATGAAGGGCCATTCCAGGTATAATACTATTTCGCAGGTATATGAACATTCAATTCACAAAACTTTCGCCGGATGTTTTCCAAAAGGAATTAAGGGTAAGGATCAATGATTACTTCAGGGCAAACGATCTTTCAATCAAAGGGAATCGTGTTATGGTCTGGAAAACTATAATTCTTTTGTCCTCTTTCCTAATACCCTACCTCCTGATACTGATCTTTTCTTTTCCGCTGTGGGTCAATTGGATCCTAACGGTAATTATGGGTATATCAGTTGCCGGGATAGGCATGTCTATTATGCATGATGCCTGCCATGGTGCTTATTCATCAAATAAAAGGATTAATACCGTTTTAAGTTACCTGATGAACTTCATTGGTGGCAATCGTTTTAACTGGATAGCCCAGCATAATATAAACCATCATACCTACACCAATATTTATGGAAAAGACGGTGACCTGGATACCGGAAATATAATTCGATTATCACCCTATGCGGAATGGTCCTGGTATCATCGTTTTCAGCATATTTACACTTGGTTTTTATATTTCCTTGGTACCCTTACATGGGTGACCTATAAAGATTTCAAAGAATTCAAAGGATTGTATAAAGATGTAAAAGGGTCCAAAAAAAGGAGTATGGCTACAGAACTGACCATATTAATTGGTTCCAAGATCCTTTATTATACCTACATGATCGTTATTCCCATTCTTGTAACCGACATACCCTGGTATTATATACTCATTGGATTTATCACGATCCAAATGGTAGCCGGTTTTATACTTACCGTAACCTTCCAGTTAGCCCATGTTGTAGAGGTAACTGATCATGAACCGCTTCCCGGTGAAGAGAAGATGGAAAACACATGGATCGTCCATCAGATAAGGACCACTGCTAATTTTGCACCCGGGAACAAAGTATTAAACTGGTACCTCGGAGGTTTAAACTTTCAGGTCGAGCATCATCTTTTCCCCCATATTTGTCATGTGCATTATCATAAATTATCAGAAATTGTAAAAAATACCGTAGAAGATTTTGGACTGTGCTATAATGTTTTTCCTACCATGCAGAAAGCCATTATTTCACACTATAAAACATTGAAAAAATTCAGCCAAAAAAATAGTATTGCATAATCCTGAAGTAGGCTAACCCCTTCCCGGCATAAATCTATGATTATGAATTTACAGGTATAACAACCTTTTTATGGATTAGTGACAATATATCTAAACCCTAAGTTTTTAACCCCGATTATTCCTCAACTATTCTCAAAATAAACCGTCTATACCATTTAAAATATTTATTATCAGGTAGTTACATAACGGGGTTAACCCCTGATAAGCACCCCGATTTTATCGGGGTGCTTCATCGGCCCGTCAGGGTGAAAAATTCGTGAATTTTTTGGGCTAATCCTTAAATGGATAAATTTTGAAGGGTTAAAGCACATATGCTTCATTGGTTTACCCTGGGTTTTTTCGTAAATAGAACATCAGGTGTTAGGCCTGGTTAATCGAATGTAGTAATGATAATTAAATTTCTATGATCATCCGGGAGCCGTTCAACTATAAATACTTTTTAAATTCATTAAATTCAGGTGCGATAAGAATTTCCCCTCCTATGTCAACCACGGGATAGTTGATATATCCCTGGATTTTAGCCATTTTAACTTTGTCATACATTTCCTGGAAATTCTTATCACTATTATCTACTTCTTTGAAAGTAAAGACAATAGATGATTTTTCCAGCTCCTGCATAAAATGGACACAATGGGGGCATGTTTTACTTCCATATATGATAATTTCCTTTTGACCGGTAATAATATGAGCGGATCCATCATCACCCGACTCTTTATGATTGCCAATATTACATCCGGCAATAATTATTAATACTAAAAATATATGAAAGATTGATTTAACTGATTTATTAGCCATATACATTTTTGTTTTAATCAGTTCGTAAATTTGTATTAAAATAATTAAAATGGAAAATATATATTTCTTGCAGGAACTCCAAAACAATATATTTCAAATACTGGTAACTTTAATCGCTGCTGTTTTATATTTTATTATGCGATTGATAATCACCAGGCTGATCAACCGGCACGCAAAAAAGAATTCAATTGATATATCCCGTAAGATCTATATCAGAAAACTATCGAATTATCTTATATTTCTCTTGTTTTTCATTATTGTGGCAGGGGTGTGGGAAATTTCATTTAAAGGCTTATCCCTCGGATTTGCCTCTGTTTTTACTGTTATTGGAGTAGCCCTTTTTGCCCATTGGTCAATACTAAGTAATCTTACCGCTTCAATAATTATATATTTTTTCTTCCCTTTTAAAATTGGAGGCAAAATTATTGTCCTGGAGGGCGATAATTCTATCAAAGGGACAATTATGGATATCTCACTTTTCTATATTAACATTAAAACCGATGATCAGAATCTGATCTCCATACCCAATAACCTGGTTTTTCAGAAGATCATGCAATATCAATAATCCCTAATTAAAATGATTCTTAAAAGCCTGTTTAGCAGCATGATAGCCACACATTCCATGAACACCGCCACCCGGCGGAGTTGATGATGAGCAAATGTATAAGCTATTATTAGAAGTTCTATAAGGAGAAAAACTCAAAACCGGACGGGCGAAGATCTGCTTAAAGTCCTGTTTACCACCCCCGATGTCCCCTCCTACCAGGTTGGCATTCCATGATTCCATTTGAGGTGCTGTTTTTACGGATCGATGA
>CAZYDB010000257.1:4183-6851 GCA_964645995.1 uncultured Roseivirgaceae bacterium | reverse complement strand
GCAAAGTGATACAAAAAACAAAAAAAACCAAAAACTATTCTTCATAAGGTAATGGCTTAGGGAATGGTTAAGATATTAAAAAAAGGTGTCATCAAACAATCAATGACACCTTCGGTACCTTCATAAAAACACAATCATTCCATAGAGAACTTGAGGACCCTGGGCTTAACCAGCTTTTCAAAATCCCTATATTTCATCTGGACCAGCTCAGAATGTGTTCCGGCATTAAAAGCGATCTCTTCATCCTCAGTGAGCCGTTGTGCAACATATACATCCATTCCATAAAGGTTCCCAAATGGCGGCATGGCCCCTGTTTCGCAATCTTCAAATTTATCTTTGAACTCCGATTCATGAGCCAGGGTAACGTCTTCATTTCCTGAAATTTCTTTCAATAAATGAAAATCCACCTTATAATTGGCAGGAAGAACAGCCATGGCAAGCTCACCCTTGATCTTTATCATCACAGTCTTGGCCATGTCCTGACCTTTGATATGAGCCGAGGCTGCGACTTGCTGGGCTGTAAATGCCTGGGAATGAGTAATGGTTATATATTTAACATTGTTCTCATCAAGGTATTTTATTAGTTTTTCACATGCCATAATTTTTACTTTTAAAATTTAACAATGTAAAAAATCCAACATTTCACATAAGGAAATGCAATCACTGCTTATTTAAAAATAGCAATCCGAAGCAAAAAGTCCCCTGAGAAAAAGGACTTTCCATATTTACATTTAATGTAAGAAAAAAAAATATCTATTCCACATAAACAGGAATTAAAAAAAGCTGTTTTCGAATAATTTAAAAAATAATTTCTTATCTCTCCCGGCTATACTTTATATGGCTTTCTGTATTTTTTTGTCAACAATTTAGCGGCCTCCGGATCCTTGATGAATTTTTCCTTATCAGGATCCCAATTCAATGGCCGCCCCAGCCAATAAGCAATGTTGGTGATATTACAAACGGAAGCCGTTCGCTGGCCCACTTCCACATCACAAACCGGCTTTTTCCTGGAATGGATACAATCGATCCAGTTCTGATAGTGATTATCACTTTTATACAGTTGAATACCGCTGGAAGGCACCACGGCTGAAAGAATATTTTCAGGATCACTTTCCAGGAAATCCCTGCTCACCCGGATCGTTCCTCCGGTGCCGTTAAATTCTACTGCATAGCCTCTTCCGAAATCCTCATGAAGCATTTCCACCCCGTTTGCATAAACGAATTTCATGCCTCTGACGGCATTCTTGTCTTCGGGAGGGATAAATTTAACAGGGCCCGATCCATCCATGCCCAGGCCCCATTGGGCGATGTCGAACATATGAGCGCCCCAATCGGTGATCCCACCGCCGCCAAACTCACGGTATTTACGCCAGTTAGGCCATCCCGTAAAGGTGATGGGCGGAGAAAGAATGGAATGATAGGGTCTCATCTGGGCTGGCCCCACCCAGGTGTTCCAGTCGAGGTAGTCAGGCTCCTCTTCTGCAGGGAGGTCACAGGGCACGGCCGGATCACCCACGTTCACCTTGATAGTTTCCACTTCTCCGATGAATCCATTCCTTACCAACTCACAGGCTCTTCTGAAATCCTCCCACGACCGCTGCATACTCCCGGTCTGGAATACCCGCTCAAATTTTCTGGCCGTTTCTACCATTTTCCTTCCTTCATAAACGGTATGAGCCATGGGTTTCTCGCAGTATACATCCTTACCGGCCTTCATCGCATCAATGGACACACGCGCATGCCAATGGTCAGGCGTGGCAATGATCACCGCATCAATATCCTCGCGGGCCAACAATTCATTATAATCCTGGTAGGTATCCATCGCGCTATAATTCGGGTTCGCAGTGGCCTCAGCATAAAACCCGTTGACAAGCGCTTTATAGGCTGTTGCTTTCTGCCGGTCCACATCACAGCCGGCGACGATCCTGATGCTGTCCAGTTCCATGAAACGCCTCGATAGACCTTGACTTAACTTACCGTTCCCGATAAAGCCGATCACCACCTGATCACTCGGAGCGACGAATCCTATGCCTCCCAATACATGCCTGGGTACGATGGTTAAAACGGAAGCTTTTATGGTGTTCTTTATGAAACGCCGCCTTGAAGAAGAAATGCTTTTTGTCATTGTATTTTATATTTTAAAAAATGGAAGATCATCAGACAGGCCATAAACATCCGAATTCTTTCTTAATTTATCAACCAAAAATCATCTGATTGTTTAATCAGAAGAATGATTATTTATATATTGGAGAACTTTAACCTATTTAAATAACTATGGAGAACAATACTAACGGCAGAAGAATTTTTATAAAACATGCCACCCTCGGCGCAATCGGCTTGGCGCTCACCGGAAGTGCAACAGCCTGTATTAATGACGGAGACCGGAAAAAAGAAAGGATGGGTATAGCCCTGGCAGGCCTGGGTTACTACAGCAGGGATCTTCTTGCTCCCGCCCTGCAGGAAACAAGCGAAGCCTATCTTGCAGGCATCATTACCGGCACACCGGAAAAAAGAAAAACATGGTCGGAGCAATACAATATTCCCGATCGCAACATCTATAATTATGATAATTTCGATGAGATCGCTTCCAACGATGAAATAGACATCGTCTATATTGTTCTGCCCAACCATATGCACAAGGAATACACGATCCGTGCTGCGGAGGCCG
>CAZYDB010000257.1:0-4173 GCA_964645995.1 uncultured Roseivirgaceae bacterium | reverse complement strand
GCATGTGATCTGTGAAAAGCCGATGGCCCTGAATGCACAGGAGTGCCGGGATATGATTGATGCCTGCAGGAAGAACGGAGTGCAGCTATCGATCGGTTACCGGATGCGTTTTGAACCCCATACGCAGGAGATCATCCGTCTTGGCCAGCAGGAGGTGTATGGCCCGGTGAGGATGGTGACAGGGGGTGCTGGTTTCACGATGCCTGACAGCATGCTCGACAACTGGCGAATGAAGAAGGCCAATGGCGGCGGGGCTATGATGGATATGGGTGTTTACCCACTTAATGCGGCCCGCTATATTACAGGGAAAGAGCCGGTTTCCGTTTCCGCACAGACTTATACAATCAGGCCTGAAGCCTTTACCGAGGTGGATGAGATCACCTCCTTTCAGCTGGATTTCCCGGGAGGATGTTATGCTAACCTGATGACCAGTTTTCATGCCAACTACAGTTATATCCGGGCCACTTCGGCAGAAGGCTGGTTCAGCCTGGACCCTTTCCAGACCTATTCCGGTATTGCCGGGACAAGCTCGGAAGGGCCGATCGATTTTCCGCAGATCAACCAGCAGGCGGCCCAGATGGATGAGGTGGCGGTGTGCATCCGGGAAAACCGGCCAATGCGGGTGCCGGGCGAAGAAGGACTGAAGGACATGATCGTGGTGGATGCGGTGATGGAGTCGATCGCAAGGAATGGAGCAAGGGTTGATATAGAGAATTAAAAATTAAAAATGAAGAATTAATAATTTTAAATTATTCCATAGGCGTGGCTTCTCAAGCCGCAGGCATGGCCTACCGGTAAAAATGAAAAATTAAGAATGAAAAATTATTAATTATCACGTAGACTTAGACTTTCACAATAGAGTTGTGGGATTAAAGATTTTTATATCAACCGGGCCGGGATGGCATTCCGGCCCGGTTGATCTTTTTATTTCCCGAGCATTGGGAATAGCTTTTTGATCTCTTCATCGGACGGCTGGCGACCGTACTCACAAACCTCGAAAGTCTCCACATATTTCGCCTTCGACGCCTTATCCTTGCCATACCATTTTACGAGCAATTCCCTTTCCTCCGGACTCACCTCGCCGCCCCTCCATTGTGCGAGCCATTTCAGGCGCGCTTCCTCACCTTCCGGAACCTCTTCGAGCCGGCCCACGGTCCAGGGCAGCCATTCAAAATATTGTGATTCATGGGCGGCCATGCCATAGATCTTTTGTTCAAATTCATCCGTGATATCCACGGCAATATTGGGCTCGAATGGCATGGGTTTGTCAAACCGGTCATGGGTATAGAGAAACACCGGGTTCTTCTTCAATGGTGGCGTATCGGAAGCCACGTTCGGAACGATCACCATATAGGCAGCATCCTGCATGAGGATCCCGGTATACCGGTGGTCCGGATGATAGTCATTGGGCCTGGGGCCGATCACGATATCGGCATCCCATTGCCGAATGAGCCGGATCACTTCGAGGCGATTCTCCAGCGTGGGCATTAGTTCTCCGTCATGATTATCGAGGGTAATGTATTTTTGTATACCATACCGTTTACCAGCCTCAGCGGCCTCCTTACGCCTGATCTTGGCCAGATGGCCACCACCCATTTCATGATGGCCGGCATCACCATTGGTCAGGGAAACCATCATCACGTTATGCCCCATGTTAGCAAATTGAATGGCAGTGCCTGCATCACTGTCAGGATCGTCGGGATGTGCTCCGATAATGATCACATTGATTTTATCATCCTGGGCAAAAACAAAGCCGGTCAGGAAAACGAACAGGAAAATTAAAGAATTGTATCTCATGTCTAACTTGATTAAATTTTATGAATTTTATATTAGTTTCATCTTTTCAGGGTCCCAATTTACCACATCATTCTGATAATAACTTAAATTTGACAATAAAGCAGCGCCGGCCGCACGCAAGCCGTAGGTTGCATCCTCCACAACCTGATAATTGCCCCGCATCGCTTCAAAGAAATTATAAAAATGATCGTAATCGCTTCCTTTATAGTCACGGGGCGCCTGATAAACGATCTCTTCGGGTTGTTCCATCTCCCGGCTTAATGATTTAAACTTCTTCTCATATTCATCCCTTATCAGTTCCTGGATGGTACTGGTATAAGCTCTCAAGGCGTATCCGCTGGGTTTCATTGACATACGGTTTTTCCTGAGGACCACCCTTGAACTACCTACCGTCATCTCGCCTTCAGAACCTACCAGGCGGAAACCGCCTCCACCCCCGCTGCCGGCGACGAAATTGATCCTTAAAACGGCATTGAAGGCCGGATGGGTAGAGGTTTCAGCAAAATCATACAGGCTCATCATGATATCCGGGACATCACGTCCGTCTTTCCAGTACCGGAGACCTCCTGTAGCCCGCGCCCTGACCGGTCCGAGGGAGTCAATCACATGATGCAGGGTAGTAAAACTATGAACAAAGAGATCACCGGCCACACCTGTTCCATAATCGGTATAGTTGCGCCACCTGAAAAAGCGCACCGGATCATAGGCTACTTTTGGGGCATTGCCAAGGAAAGTATCAAAATCAATAGTATCGGGCGAGGCATCCGGAGGAATGGGATATTGCCAGGCTCCTTCAGAAGAAAAGCGATCATTGTAGAGTTCGACCATGACCAGTTCACCGATCGCCCCTTCTTTGAAAAGTTCCCGCGCCTTGGCATTACCTACCGAGGATATGCCCTGGCTGCCGACCTGGAATACGGTCTTGTATTGCTTCTGTGCATCGATTATAGCCTGTCCTTCCTCAATGGTCCGGACCATGGGCTTCTCGAGATAAACAGCCTTCCCTGCCTTCATAGCCTCAATAGCGATCCGCTGGTGCCAGTGATCCGGTACGGCAACGATCACTGCGTCAACATCCTTTCTTGAAATGATCTCACGGTAATCCCGGGTAGTAAAAATATCGCTTCCGTATAATTCCTTTGCCCGGCTGAGTCTTCCCTGATATAGATCGCAGGCAGCAACAAATTCCACACCCGGCACTTCAACAGCCGCTGCCGTATCGCCAATGCCCTGGATCCCGAACCCAATAGTGGCCAGCCTGATGTTATCATTCTTCATCAGGTTTCTCTCCGGATAATTTCTTTCAATCGTCCATGTGGAGAGCTTACCGGTCCCGGCGGCCAGAATGTTCGGAGCCGATAAGGCAGCGGCTCCCATGGATAGCTTACTGAGGAATTTTCTCCTCGATGGGGTGTTTTTGTTTTTCATAATCGTTTTTTATTTTAGGTGAAAAAATCTCTAATCCTTTGCCCGTTAATTGTCTCTTTGGATGCCGTGAGGATATCCGTTGCCAATATACAAATTCCCGGTTAAAAAAAACGGGTCGCTCCAGAGGCAACCCATTTTTTAGATAATCCTTTTTAGCGTGACCTTTTAATCGATATCCGGTAGCTTGTTTTCAATGATCTGTTCGATCTCCTTGAAATATTTCACCGTTTCCACTTTCAACTCCATCGTAGCCTCTTCATCGCATACGATCACCGCATGTCGATGCATCTGGAGCATGGAAACCGTCCACATGTGGTTCACTCCTTCCTCGACTACCTGACGCAGGGCTCTTGCCTTATGAAAGCCATTGATTATTACTACCACCTCACGGGCATCCATAACCGTACCAACGCCTACAGTCAGGGCCATCTTTGGCACTTTGTTGATATCATTATCAAAGAACCTGGAGTTAGCCTTGATGGTATTGAAGTTCAGGGTTTTGATCCTTGTCCTGGACACCAGCGAGGATCCCGGTTCGTTAAAGGCGATATGTCCGTCAGGACCTATCCCGCCAAGGAACAGCTCAATGCCTCCGGATGATTCAATTTTCTTTTCATAATCAATGCACTCCTTCTCCAGGTCGGAAGCCAGCCCGTTCAGGATGTTTACATTTTCCTTCGGAATATCGATATGTTTGAAAAAATTGTCCCACATAAAGAAATGATAACTCTGATCATGATCTTCCGGCAGGCCGACATATTCATCCATATTAAAGGTGACTACATTTTTGAATGATATCTTGCCAGCCTTATGTAATTTAATAATATTCTTATAGGTGCCCAGCGGAGAAGACCCGGTCGGCAGGCCGAGAACAAATGGCCGGTCTTCGGTAGGTTTAAAATTATTTATCCTTTCAACAACATATTCAGCCAACCATTCGCTCAGTTG
>CAZYDB010000256.1:0-6858 GCA_964645995.1 uncultured Roseivirgaceae bacterium | reverse complement strand
TGACCTGGAATTGAATACCGGTCATAAATCGATCTTTTGGACAGCGGCGAATTTTTTGCAGTTCGTAAAGAACCGTAAGGAGCAGGGGGGGGTTCAGTATAAAACCTATTATGAAAAATGTCCTGAGGGGAAGAAGGGGGCTCAGGTAAGCGGTAAATATAATCCGGTATCTTTTGCTATGATGACTTATTATTCAAAGAACCCCCAATTATTTATTGATAGTCAGGGGAATCATTATTATGTTAAATACCGGATCATACCTGAGGGTGATTTCGAGGAGACCGGTACGATACCTCTGGACCGTTACGACACCGTTTATGACCAGCGGGTGAAGGAAAAAAATCCGTTGCCGGTTAACTACCTTGTTGATGAGTATAAAAACCGTATTAAAAAAGGAAGCATCAGGTATATGCTTCAGATCCAATTACACCAGCCTTCTATTAATGATTCCGATGAGATCTTCAATTCCTTTGTTGAATGGGATGAGCAGCATCATCCATGGCTGGATCTGGCCCGGATTGAATCAAAAAGTCTTATAGACTATCGCGAGACGGTTATGATGGGCTTTAATGTCAATCATTATCCGCCCTCACTGGGACATATACCCGCTAGATCGATACATGATTTTAACAGTGTGATTTATATGCGTTCCAGAACCGGTGTGACCTACCAGGCACGCCGGCTTTCCTATCGTCTTTTTGGAATACCTGAAGAAACCCCGGAAGATGCTCCACGGAATCAATGACCCACATATTTTATCAGATATTTGTCCTTGAAGGGATGTCTTCGATCTTCACCCCAAGAGTATTGAAAGCTTCTTTTCGTTTCTGTAGCATTTCGATCATTTTAGGGCATATGTCTTTTTCTTCATTTTTCATGATGAGGCCGAATTTTGTATTGGAAAGCATATAGCTTATCCAGAGCTGCATGGTTGCATCGGCCGGAGGCGGCAGGACGGTATCGTCATTTTCATCAGTAAAAATACCCTGCTCACCATACCTGAGTCCCAGGGTGTTGTACCGGAGTTCGCCACCTTCTGCATACTGTCTTGAGTTAGACCACCAATGCATAAAGGTGGCATGGTAAATGACATACCTGCAGACCTGCTTGAGGTTTTCGATATCTTCAGCTTCGGGTTTTCTTCGTCCGGTAATTGGTGAAATTGCCTTTATTTCACCCTTGATTGAAATTCTTTCTGTCCCCAGGTCCATTCGCTCATTCCAATCGAACCAGCTTTCAGGATCATCCTGATCAGGCAGGTTCTGATGAAGATATTGGCAGAGAAAAGCGGGCACGCTTCTCGATACCAGTTCATCGGAGAAAAGTCTTATCTCATCCCAGGATTCGATGATCTTTTCAAGGTGGGTTTCAAAAAACCAGTTGGAATAGTCCACCAGGAAATCCCAGAACAGATGACCTGCCCTGGCATAGATATGGTTGTCATTAAGGATCGTTCTGGGCTTCCAGTTTTTCCAGTCCAAAGTACCTGACACCTGCCGGATATGATCATTGATAGAGGTCCCGGTGAATCCGCTGGCTTTAGTAATATAGCCCTCTGCCCCGAGCAAGAGTTTATCAGCGGAATGGTTAATGAGAGCAACTTCTTTTATATGCGGGAACAGCAGAAAACGGACCGGGTTTTCCCTGATGTTTCGATAGGCAGCAATAGCGTATTGTTCAGTATTTAAATGGGTGGTGCAAAGATGGGCGTCGAGTTCTGCATGAAGGGCCGAACTCACCCTTGCAATACGTTTGGCCTGGGCCCATTTGTCGCCATCACCCGGGGTGAATGTTTGTTTGGTGACGGGAGCATTTCCTCTTTTATCCCCTTTCCTTCGCTGGGATATCATAATTTCGACAGGAAGCAGTTGGTTGTTATCTGTTTTCAATTTGATATCAATGGTAGGCATAGCATAAACCCCGTCCTGCTCATAAGAATTCCAGTGATAGTGGATCCAGTACCTGTCTTTGTCCTTTGGGTCTTTATCCATAATACTGGCAGCCATCCCATTTAACAGGCAATCACCGAAAAACCGATCGGAGCGGGTAATGCCAGGGTTTTCTTTTTCCATCCGGCGTGTCAGATTTTCCGGATAATCATTCTGGATGTCATCGATGCTTAATTTTGAATTTTTTTGTCGTGAAAAAAGCAGGTGTTTCTGTTTGATCAACTCGATAGGAGCTATTGTTTTCACCATCACCAGTGATCTTCCGGGGCCATACGACTGGGGAGGATCACCTTCATCCGTGATCAGTACCCGGGGAGTTGGCGTAGCCGGAGCATACTCCCAGTAAGGAATCCGGCATTCTCCAAAATCATATTCCGGATCAGTGACATTGTCATCGCCGGCGATGGTGTAGATCAATTTTTTTTTGAGCGTGATGTTCCCGCTGGCATCAAAGCTGTGGTTGTGCTCAAAGATCCGTAATTCCAGGTCTGGAAGGTCGGTTTTTCCTGCATCAGCCGGATCATACCATATTTCAAAATTCCCGTTGAGATCGGTCTTCCCGAAGCCAAGAAAATCATCAGGATTGGTGATATCGCGATCCCACAACTCAATAGCTATATGATGCAGGGCTTTTTTATGGCCATAAATATCTTCATATTCAAAGATCAGCCGTCCATATGCGCGGTGGACCTGGTTTCTGCCCCATCGTTTCTTTGAAGCAATGCCCGGCAAATGACCGCCGGCCTGGTTTCGGATATAATTGGAGACTGCTTTCTGCTGTTTAATATCAAGATGTTTGTACAGGGATACAATCTCCTTCTCTGATAACTTTTTCATAGGGTAAGGTGCGATACAAGCGGGTAATTTAAAAAAAAATCCGGAAGACTCAGCTTTATTTTTTTAATAAATCTTCAGGTGTTTCGGTCACCTTAGCATCTGATTGGATTATAGTCAGGCGTAAAGAAGGCATTAGTATTTTTAATGAAGGGATTATTGAAAGTTGATCCGTCGGTTTTTTTGATCTTTAAATGAATTTTGACTTGATATATATACCATAAAATTCTCTTTTCAAAGGAAACCTCAGTTAAGATGTTGGAATTAAGTACTTTAACCCCGGTTATTTATCTTCGAATGGAGAGAGATGGGAGAAGTGGAAAAATACAGTGTGAGAGTGTGGATACAGTGTGATTTTAAACTCATGTCTTCAGCGGGATCTCCGGCCTGAGGCCTACGACTTCGCCTCCGACCACATCCCGGATGCAATTCCGGGAACTTCCCGGATTCAGCTATCATCTCTCCAAAAGTCATCCAACACCCAAGCCTCTGCAAACTTTTGGAGAGATATTCTCTCCTGCCCTGCTTTCTGCCGGATCTTAAGCTCCGCTTATGGCCCCGCCTGTTGCGGGCTATCGAATCTTCAGTCCTCGACTATCACCTCGAGCCACAAACCCCGGATCAAAAACTCTGGAGTTCGGGAAATGCTCGCCAAGGGCGCTATTTGATTATTTCCAGGGAAAAATAAATAAAAAAACTAAATAAATTAGTTTTAATAAATTTAAATTACTATATTGGCTAATATAATTAGTATATAAAAGATATTATATAGCGGAAAAGAAAATGGCATTCGTAGAATTAGTTGATAATATGACCCGGGAACAGATCCGTGATTACTGGTACGAATTAAAGCAATGCCGTTATGATCAGCATTATTACCGGGCGATGTATGACCATATTTTAAGAATGAATCCTAACCTGGTGATGCCGGATCCCGGTGTTATCCATCGTCTTGAGAAAGAAGCTTTGGGGATTGCATTTTGGGAAGAGAACTGGGAAATCACCAATCAAAGAAGGGTCAGGAATGGCGGACAGGATTATTCATTGTTTCAGCAGGTGACCGGGAAAAGGCGGAATGATTTTTCTTTGGAAACTAATTTCGAACAGATCCGGAAGGAAGTCAGGGTTACCAGTATATAAGGTCATACGATATCGATCATTTGGGATGATTCGCGATTTTCGATTTAAGAAATAGCCACAGAAGTCACGGAGTGAGGCACAGAGGAAACGGGCAGGAACAGTGTGGGTGTGAGCATACTGGGAATTAATAATTATTAATTAAAAAAAAGTCTCCCGACTTCCCCCCTCTGGCGCAAGTCTTCGCGCTGGATTGCGGGCAAGCAGGACTTGTGCCATTATTTATATTGCAGGACATTAAATGAAATGAATGCAAGATAAAAAGGCATACGGATTTGCGGTCAGGCTTTGACCAGTTCAATGATCGTGATTTCCGGAGGTATGCCTATCCGGCCGGGATAACCTATAAAACCATACCCCCTGTTCACATAGAGGTACTGATCACCTTCCTGGTACAGTCCTGCCCATTGTTTATAAATATATTGCGAAGGGCTCCATTTGAAATCACCTAATTCCACGCCGAACTGAAAGCCATGCGTATGGCCTGCCAGTGTCAGGTTAATATCCGAGAAATCCGGCCTGATGACAGCATCCCAGTGACTGGGGTCATGAGATAGCAGTACTTTAACAGGTGCATCTTCGGAACCCTTACAGGCTTTTGCCAGGTCACCATATTTAGAAAAACGGCCTGCTCCCCAGTTTTCCACTCCGATTATAGCCATTTTTTCTCCGTCTATTTCCAGCATCCGGTTTTCGTTAAGCAGGAGGTCCCAGCCGAGTTCCTTGTGTGCGGCAACAAGATCTTTGAAATTATTATTTTTAGCTTCTTCGGTGGGCCAGGAGCGGTAGTCGCCATAATCATGATTACCAGTAGTGGAAAAAACGCCCAGCGGCGCCCTGACCTTGTTAAAAACATCCGTATATCCTTTGATCTCATCCGTCTGGGAATTGACAAGATCTCCAGTAAAGAAGATCATATCCGGTTTTTCATTAAGTAGCATATGGATGCCTCCCTTAACGGCTGTTTTATTAAAAAAGCTTCCTGAATGAATGTCCGAGATCTGGGCTATCTTAATTCCCTCAAAGGCGGCTGGTAAGTTCCTGACAGGGATCTTTCTTCTCCTGATCCTGTAATCATGGGCTCCGGAGATGATGCCGAAAGACATCGACACCAGAGGAATCGTACCGGCGATGATCGCCGCCCGGGCCAGAAAATCAGACCGGGTGATCTTATCGGTACCTGAATCAGCATCAGGTACTTCATTCCGACTGAAAAAGCCGGCAACCCATTTTCCTACCCGGATCAGATCATCCACCACCAGAAAGAGTACCGCAAATATTTTAGCAAAGTAGTTAATGAAGATACCCACCAGCAGGAAATTCCTGAATAGTTTGGGGTAAAGATCCGGGTTGAGAAAGTGATAGGCGAAATATCCCGCCAGCACAAGTATTGTAATTCCCCAGTAACCATTATAGATAAACTTACGCCAGAAATCAGGAAGGTCCTGACCGATCACGCGGATGGCCTGGAAGACGTACAAGTCGACCAGTAGCAATGCTATCCCAAATAATGGTACGATAATGATCTTATTCATCAGACGTCTCCCTTAAATTTTTTCTTATCAATAATTTATCAGCCATGTCTTCGCCCCCTTAATTTTTGTGTCATTTTGTCTGACAGCAGATACATGACCGGCACCACGATCAAGGTAAGGAAGGTTGCAAAGATCAGACCAAAGATCACCGTCCAGGCCATCGGCCCCCAGAAATCGGCATTGTTTCCTCCTATATAAACATTGGCGTCAAAGTTTTTTAGAAAACCGATAAAATCGATATTTAGCCCGGTTGCCATGGGCAGCAGCCCAAGTACCGTTGTGATAGCCGTAAGCAGCACCGGGCGCAGCCTGATCTTTCCGCCTTCCCGGATGCTGTCTAATAATTCTTCATAGGGCAATAACTCACCTTCCGGAATGCCCAGTTCTTTCCTTCTCCGCTGCCGGACGAGGTTGGTATAATCAATTAACACGATTGCATTATTGACCACCACGCCGGCCAGTGAAATGATCCCGATGCCCGTCATAATGATAATGAATTCCATATTAAAGGCAATCAGTCCCAGGAATACACCGATCGTACTGAAAAGTACTGAGAGAATGATTATGAAAGGAGAGATCACGGAATTAAACTGGGCTACAATGATAAGGAAAATGCTGAAGATGGCGATCATCAGGGCCCGCATCAGGAAAGCGCTTGATTCGGCCTGTTCTTCCTGCTCACCCGTAAATTTTATATCATAGCCTTGCGGCAGTTCCATCTCAGCAACGAGAAGTTTTAATTCTTCAATGATCTCATTCGCATTATAGCCCTCGTTAACATTTGAATATATTGAAATAACCCGGTCGAGGTCCTTCCGGTTGATCGACCCGTAAGTGGAGGAGTACTCTATTTCAGCCACCGATGAGATCGGGATCTGTTTCACCTTGCCCTGGTTATCCCTGAAGGTAACCTTCTTATTGATCAGGGCATCTATATCATAACGGTATTCATCCTTTAATCGCAACTGGATCGGATAGTCGTCTTCGCCGTCCTTGAACTTGGAGATCTCTAAACCAAAAAGCGCGGTTCTCAATTCATTGGCGATCTGGTTGGTGGTCAGGCCAAAGCGTCCGGCCTTATCCCGGTCAATATTGACCAGTAATTCCGGCTTGCCTGTCTGGATATCCTCTTTCAATTCTTCAATACCCATGATGCCGGATTCATTGATGGTCTGCATTACGCCATCTGCAATCTCGATCAGGCGTTCGAGGTCTTCTCCCGCAATCTCGATATTAATGGGTTTCCCGACGGGAGGCCCCATATTATCTTTATCCACTGAGATCTGAACGCCCGGGTATTTATCCATGGCATTCCTTACCTGTTCCATGATGCCGGAGGTGCTTATTCCATTTCTCTTTTCATATTCAACAAAAGAAATACCGATCAATGCTTTATTGGGCGT
>CAZYDB010000255.1:0-6871 GCA_964645995.1 uncultured Roseivirgaceae bacterium | reverse complement strand
CCATCCAAAAAAGATACTCGATAATATCGGGGCGATTGGAGGAGACCGGGGTTGGTATTATGCCAATTTTTTATGGGGAATACGCGGGTTTCTTGATCAACTGGTTGGAGGTGTGGGTTTGCGGAGAGGCAGGCGCAGTCCTACTGAACTTCGTGCCGGCGACTCTCTTGATTTCTGGCGTGTGATCCTGGCCGACCGGCCCAAAGGTCGATTATTATTGTTTGCTGAAATGAAATTGCCGGGAGAAGCATGGCTGGAGTTCAAGCTAAAAGAGCGGGATGGTCGGGTGCACCTACTTCAAAAGGCCACATTCAGGCCGCGTGGATTATGGGGACGGCTTTACTGGTATGCCCTTTTGCCTTTTCATATGTTTATCTTTAACGGTATGTCCAGAAACATTTTGCGTTATTCTGAAAAGCACAAATCTTAACTACCCAAGCGTATTACCTTAAATGTGCTCTAGAATAGATTCTGCATCTGACGGGCATTTGCCGGCGCCTGTGCTCCTACATCATTATTAAAAAAAATGTATGCTTCTTCAGGATGCTCTTTTTTAATATTCAAATGATATTCCTTCAACTCATCCAGATCATATTCATAATCATACCATTTATATTTACCATGCAGCCTCAGATAGATCCGCTGATTGGATAAGAACATTTGATGATATTGCAGACCAGGGGCAGATACGGTACAGAATCCCATATTGAGGTCGTTAAGGAACTTCAGGGTTTCTTCGTTAAACCAGTCTGGTTTGCGGAACTCAAAAAAATTGGGTATTTCCTTTTTAAGATGTGTTGAGAATTTTTCTATCCTCCGCAGATCATGAGGGAAATTGGCCGGCAGTTGCCATAGAATGCCTGCGATCTTGTCTTCTATAGCGGCTAATCCATCATAGAAATCCTCCAGGGATTGAAGCAGGTCCTCGTCAATATTTAATTTTTTAAGATGGGTGATATACCGGAATCCCTTAAAAATAAAACAAAAATCGTCAGGGGTACTTTGAGCCCAATTGATAAGGTCTTTTTTTGCCGGTATCTTATAAAAACTGCGGTTGATCTCAACACTTTTAAATTGATCGGAATAAAATGAAAGCCATTCTTTTTTTGGTATATCCACCGGATAAAATGATCCCTTCCAGTCGTCATAATAAAATCCGGAACAACCAATATATAGTTTCATATATTTATTTAATTTATGGAATAATAACCCGGATGTCAATGGAAGATCTTATTTACACCATATTCAATGGGTTGCCACGATTAGGTCCTGGTGATGATTTTTCTACAAGAAAAGCCTTTTACGCATTGCCTAGCTTTTCCAAAGACGCCCATGTGTTGGATATTGGCTGTGGAACCGGTCACCAGACCCTCGAACTGGCCAGGCAGGGTGATTTTCATATCCTTGCCCTGGATAACCATGAACCCTACCTGCGTGAATTGATGGTCAATGCAAAAAATGAGAATTTGGAGAATCAAATATCCGTTATCCATGGCGATATGCAGAACCTACCCTTTTCTGAAGCTGAATTCGACCTGATTTGGTCTGAAGGAAGCATTTATATTATAGGTTTTGAAAACGGATTGATCGAATGGAAGAAATTCCTTAAACCCAAAGGTTTTATTGTATGTACCGAAGTTGCATGGATAAAAAATGACCCTCCGGAAGAGTTGCTTGAGTTCTGGCATAGAGAGTACCCTGAAATAAAATATTCGGGAGAAAATGAAAAAATCATTGCCAGGGCAGGGTATGAGCTAAAACAAAACTTCATATTACCGAAAAATGCATGGTGGGATAATTTTTATCATCCCCTTCAAAAGCGGGTTCATGATTTGCGGGAAGGATATCAAGAGCAGGAAGGGATGATGATCGCACTGGATTCCGTTCAGTTGGAAATTGATATGTACCTGAAATACAGCAATTTTTATGGTTATGTATGCTATATTATGAAGCTGGGGTCATGAAGTTATGATTTTTAGATTTTATCAAAACCTGAATGACGAGGGTCTGATGCAACTTGAGCAAATTCCTGAAAATTTTTTCAATTCATATAAATTTTTTTAACTTAATTGATGTTACTTAAGTAGGGAAGTGAGGACCTTAACACTGAGATCATGAAAAAAAAAGCATTTTTTTTGGAGTTTTCGGTGGTTTTCACACTTACTTTTGTGATTGCTGCTATTGTTTCCTATTGCTGGAATTTTATAATGGCCGGGCAGGGAGCATGCAGCTGGACCACTGCTTTTCAATTCGCCATTATGTTTGGGATTATCTGTCCCTTGATTGACCTGATGAAATCCGAGAAAGGATCTGGTGAATAGAGGATGACCTTACCATGATATGAATTAATTCAATAATAGAAATTTCCTTGAGGTTTCGGTAAGTCCGTTTTTTATTTTGAGTACATATAATCCGGCCTGTAGCCCGGTAAGGTCAAGAGAAAAATAATTGTTTAACACCATGGTATCCTGATATACAACCTGACCGGTCTGGTTGACCACAGCTATTGTAGAGGAGCCAAAGGATTCCCGGTTATAGACATTGATTTCACCATGGGATGGGTTAGGATAGATAACCAGGTTATTTTCTACTCCGGTTGTTATATTACAGGGTGCTTTTTCATAATATGAATTAGTAATTTTTCTTCCCAGGTAGGGAGTGGGAGCATTATTATTGTTAATTTCATTGATTGTGGAACTGATGATGGCCCCATCACACCGATTATTATATACAGTTTCAACTGAAGCAAAAAACCCCTCTCCATTGTCATAATTAAGCCCTTTTTGGGATTCTGTTTTTCTGATAAGGAATAGATCCTCATCATATTCATTTTCAAGGGTAAAATAACGAAGGTATTGATTTTCATTTGAATCCCATTCAAATCGATAAATATATGATAAAAGGATCGTATCCCTGACATAGACAGCTTCATATTCGAGTTGATTGGCCCAACTTGATGTTTCCAGGTCCCAGAATTGTTTTTTTTCAAAAACAACCTGGTCTTTTTCATTATACTCATTTATTTCCCTGTTGCCCCTTCCACTGTTATAGTCAAAGTTCGTTATACTGGTCACACGCCCCCGGCGGTCATATTCAGAAAGAGAATAATAATAAAAATTCCAGTCAGGTCTCGTTGCAGATCTTTCATAATAAAGTTCTGTTAAGGAATTGTCATTATCATCAAAAACTCTGTCAATTTTTACTTCATAATACAGTTGATATTGGGGTTGAAAGATACCTTTCTGGTAGTATTCCACCTTTTGTATTTCACATGTTTCATCAAAAAAAGTAACCACACTATCTCTCGAATTAGTGGAGTCCTGAAGATAGATGTTAAGCTTACTTTCCACCTGGATATTATTACACCCATTTTCATTGAAGTAATCGTACTCCTCCCAAAGCCAGCTAATAAAATTACTATCATTATATTTCATTGAATAATATGTCTGACGCCCTAGTTGATCATATTTATACTCATAGGAATGGTTTTCCCAGCGGTTTTCGAAAAAATCTTCGAAATACAGAAGCCCCGTGGTTCGCATTGACCCCGAATAAGTGCTTTCGATCGTCATTCGTCGCAGGAGTTCACCTTTTTCATCAAATCGTTGGATCAGTTCATTAACACGGTTGCCTTCCTTGTCATATTTATAGTTGTACTCCGTGATCAGGCTCCATTGTTCTGCTTCAGTATCCCATACATGATAGTTTCTGTAAATTTGTTTTCTCTGACTGTTGTAATTGTATGTTCGATAAGTAGAAGGCAGCCAGGAGGTTGTGTCACCGGGAGAAGCCTGGATGTACAGGGTCCGTTCTTTTAAAAGAGGGTCGATTTCCTGTGACCGGGTCCAGGGAGCGTACAGCAGCATGATACAGAAGATGATCAGTCTATAAATCATTCTTTGAATATACTAATTATTTTTTTGAATAATCAACAAGGGGGTTTCCTGATCAGGTTATTGTGTCATTTTAAATACATTTTTAATTCTTCGGCTGAAAAGATGTTTTTTGCCGTTAAGACGAATTCCAAGGACAGGTTTTAATTTTGCCTGATATTAACTTCATATTCTCACCGAATTAATGTATTTTAAACCATAATCTATAATGACATTTTTAATCTTTAAATTCATTTCATATGAGTATCGATATTCAAAGTTTATTAGGCAAGGAGGGAGAAGAACTGCTGACGCACAAAGCAGCATTTCCCAGTGATCAATTACATCTGCCCGGACCTGATTTCATTGACCGGATCTTTATACAAACCGACCGGAGTGCCAATGTCCTGCGAAACCTGCAGTCTGTTTATGATCATGGCCGTTTAGCCGGTACCGGTTACGTTTCAATATTGCCTGTTGATCAGGGTATAGAGCATAGTGCGGCATCTTCATTTGCCCCTAATCCGATTTACTTCGATGGCGAGAATATTGTGAAGCTGGCCATTGATGGAGGATGTAATGCAGTAGCCTCAACATTAGGTGTTCTTGGTTCCGTTTCCAGGAAATATGCACACAAGATCCCATTCATTCTCAAGATCAACCATAACGAATTGCTGACGTACCCCAATACATATGATCAGATCCTCTTTAGTAGTATCGAACAGGCTTTTGATATGGGTGCAGCCGGGGTTGGTGCCACAATTTATTTCGGATCTGAGGAAAGCAGCCGTCAGATCATTGAGATCTCTGAAGCCTTTGAGATGGCTCATGAACGGGGTATGTTTACGGTCTTATGGTGTTATCTACGAAATTCCGCATTCAAGAAGGATGGAGTTGACTATCACACTGCTGCCGATCTGACCGGACAGGCTAATCATCTGGGCGTAACCATTAAGGCGGATATCGTGAAGCAGAAACAACCTACCAATAATGGTGGCTTTAAAGCGATCAGTTTCGGAAAGACCCATTCAAAAGTATATGATGAGTTTACGACTGATAACCTGATCGACCTGACCCGATACCAGGTGATCAATAACTATATGGGTCGTATCGGTCTGATCAATTCAGGTGGTGGATCAGGAAAGAATGACCTGGCGGAAGCCGTAAAAACAGCTATTGTCAACAAACGTGCGGGGGGCATGGGACTGATCTCGGGCAGGAAAGCATTCCAGAAGCCAATGGCTGAGGGGGTTGAATTGCTGAATGCCATTCAGGATGTTTATTTGTCGAAAGAGGTTACAATAGCCTAGGATTATTTTTATGTACCCTAAAAATGAGAGGCAACTATCCGGATATTATCAGAAAGTTTTTCATTAGCTCAGTCGTGTTTTATAATCATTATAACCAAAGGACCTGATTAGTTGGAAGGTGTTATTCTCCTTCCATATTCCAATGGATGGCAGGTTGATGCCGTTAAAAGTTGTTGTTTTCACGATCGTATAATGGATCATATCGTCAAAGAGTATTTTATCCCCTTTCTGGAGTGGGTACTTAAATGAATAATCACCCATAAAATCGCCGGCCAGGCAGGTCATGCCTCCCATTCTATAGGTTGGAAGACCTTTTGTTGGTTCCAGTGCACCCCGGATCAGGGGTTTATAGGGCATTTCCAGGCAATCCGGCATGTGTGCTGAAAAAGAGGTGTCAAGCATGGCTGTATGATAGCCGTTAGCTTTAACAATATCCTGAACGGTACTCAACAGGTAGCCTGTCTGCCATCCTACTGCCTCACCTGGTTCCACGATAATCCGGAGGTCATATTGCTTTTTGAAATTCCTGATGACCCTGATAAAGCGTTCTTTGTCATAGTCCTTTCTGGTGAAATGATGTCCGCCGCCAATATTTAACCAATCGATTCCGGGCAAAAGGTGGTTAAATTTTTCAGAGACTGCGTTCAATGTGTTCTCCAGTGCATCAGCATTCTGTTCACACAACGCATGGAAATGCAGGCCTGCAACTTCTGGCGGCAATACCTCAGGCATTTCGTTCGCTACTACTCCCAACCGGCTGCCCGGCGTACAGGGGTTGTACAGGGCTGTCCCCACTTCAGAATATTCCGGGTTTATCCGTATGGCAATTTCCAGACCCTTCCGGGTGGCTATGTTTTTAAACTGATGGAATTGTCCGAGAGAATTGAAGGTAATATGACTTCCAATATCGGTGATCTGGTCGATCTCGTGATCCAGGTAAACCGGGGCACAGAGATGTGCTTTCTGTTTTAATTCCTCATGGCATAGGATGGCCTCATGCAGAGAGCTGGCCGTGGCGCCGTCCAGGTAATCCTGCAGCAGCGGAAAGGTGCTCCACATGGCGAATCCCTTAAATGCTGCCAGCATGGTGATGCCAGATTCATTACGGATCTTTCTTAGTAATTCAAGGTTTTCCCTGAAACGCTTTTCATCCAATATAAAGCAGGGTGACGGGATTCTATCCAGGTCTATATCCGGAAATTGTATCTCATTCATCATAATCATCAAAAGCGAGGGGAAGATCTGCTTTTTCTTCCCAGGGTAGTCCGTAGTGGCCAATTTCCTCCATGAAAGGATCAGGATCGAATTCCTCCACATTGAACACCCCGGGTTTCCTCCATTGGCCGGTAAGCATCATCTTCGCACCGAGCATAGCCGGCACACCTGTCGTATAGGAAACACCCTGGCCTTTTACATCTTTCCAGGCATCCTGATGCTTACAGTTATTCCATATATAATAGGTCTTGCTTTTGCCATCCTTTTCACCTTTTATCTGGCATCCTATAGACGTTTCACCCGTATAATTTTTACCAAGATCTGCCGGTTCGGGAAGCAATGCCTTCAGAAACTCCAGTGGTATGACCTGATGACCCTGAAAAGAAACAGGTTTGATGCTGGTCATTCCCACATTCTGCAACACCTGAAGATGATTGATATATGCTGGCGAGAAGGTCATCCAGAACCGTGCCC
>CAZYDB010000254.1:0-6959 GCA_964645995.1 uncultured Roseivirgaceae bacterium | reverse complement strand
AATTCAGCGTTTTAACATTTTTTACTATTTTGTTTTTTAACAGTTTTATTCTTTCCAACTTTCCACTATTTACTATGTGCATCATAGTTAACAGCATGTATGAATACTGTTGGTGCAAAAAGAATTCATGTAAAGCCAATGGGCAAATCAAGTGTAAACGAAGAAGTGATTTGTTTTTTCAGGTTTATTCCCTATATTGAAATAGAATAATTCGACCAGGAGTATCAATTCTGATACCTCTCAGTGAAGATGGAATTTCCAGGCACAACCCACAGTTAAGGATATTTAATTCTTATCAGGAGATGTTTTATTAATGAATCCTTAAGTTTTACATAAATCATTAAAAAAATGGGAAATTTTGCTTCACGATTCATCAGGGATATTTATAAAGGGACACAGGGATTCCTTCCGGCCTGGCCACTTGGACGTCCGGTAAACCTGGGAGCGATTGTTGATCTTCACCGTTACAGGATGGAACGAATAGGCTCTATTGAAGATCCTGCGATTGGTATTACGTTTGAAATTGAAACTGATCCTACTCCCAGTACAATTAAATGGACAAGAAAATCTGATGTTTCGATTAATTTTAAAATGAAAGGCAGTAATTCGCTTCTAGGGAGTAACATACCGGTTAATAAGGCTGGCATATCATTTTCATTCAATCGGAATAATGCTTTTTATTTCTATCCCCAATCAATCAAATATCATCGGATTAAGAATCTGATCAGCATCCGAAACCAGATCCTTGAAAAGATCACCCGTGATTCCTTCAAATTCAGAAGTATATATGTTATCAAAGAAGTGGCTTTTGTATCGGCCTATGTACTACTTATTTCTCAATCAAAAGATACTAATTTCGAGATCCTGGCGGACACCGGTGATCAGATATCCATAACGGATCTTTTCAAAGCAGAAATGGAATTTAAGATTGTTAAAGAGAGTGAAAGTATTTTTTATGAGATCAGTAAAAAAGGGGGTGCAATTTTTTTCAAGGCAGAAAAGATAAGGCTGAGAAATGATAAGAGGGAAGAATTAAAAAAGGGAATCGATAGTGAGGACGATATCAGGGACAGTAATCTGCTAGCCATGGTTCCTGAGGAAGATCTTTCGGGGAACAGGCTCTTTGATTATATGGAGTTAGCCCCTCTGTCTCTTGAAGACCTGGAAAATTTCTCTCCTGACGATGAAGCGAGTTTATATACCTGACCTTCTCCGGTGGAGCCTTCCGGAAGGGGGGTAATGATCGGGCAGGGTCTGGCCAACGTCTGAGGGGATGAGCGTGACCTTCGCATTCGGGTTTTCCGAAGGGCCTTTAAGTGTGTATTTTTATAGACATCGATGTCTGCAGAGGAGTCAAAGGGTTCCCAATACTTTCCGGAGTTGATCACTTCTGCGGAGGATTATGCGGTTTTGTACAGGTGATCATGCCGCTATGGTCTGTCCAGCCTTCCCTTGAGGTGATCGATCCCACCCTTGCACCTGGCGTCCGGTGGCTGCCCCTCTTCAGAGCCTGACCTTGCCCAGTCCGGGGCTTTCCTGGGGGTGCATCACCCCGGCTTTGATCCGTACCAACCCGTCAAAGGGGTCGTTTACCAGGTCCAGGTGCCCGTCAAGGTCTGCATAGATCACGTTGGGCCGGGCCAGTGCGAAATGCAGGCCGGCGGCGATACCCAGGGCCGACTCATCCATGCACCCTACCATCGATTCCACACCCGCGGATTTGGCGACGGAGTTGATATGCATGGCTTCGCTGATGCCGCCCACTTTCATAAGTTTGATGTTGATCATGTCGATCAGGTCCCGCCGGGTGAGCCGGAAAACATCCCGCAGCGTCATCAGGCTCTCATCGGCCATTACGGGTACATGTACTTTGCGGGTGACGGCCCCCAGCAGGTCTTCGCTGGCACGGCTGGTAGGCTGCTCGAATACCTCTATGCCTACCCTGCGCGTTTGTTCGATGAAACGGATGGCTTCTTCCGCCGAATAGCCCTGGTTGGCATCAAAACGGATCTTTATTTTTTTACCCAGCACTTCCCTCAGCAGGATGATCTTTTTAATATCTTCTTCAGGGTCCTTGCCCCCCTTGATCTTTAATATCCTGAAACCATCCGCAGCCATTTTTTTTGCGGTCTTAAGTGTTTCCTCCGGGGGCAGGATGCCAATCGTGATGCTGGTCGGAATATGCTTGCGATAGCCGCCGAGCAGCTTATACAACGGAACCCCGGCTTTTCTGGCCACCAGGTCATACAGCGCCATATCCATCATCGCCAGCGCCGACGGGTAGTCTCCGGCATATTTTCCGGCTTCTTCCAGCAGGTATCCGTAGCGGAAAGGATCCCCGCCCCTCATCACCGGCTCCAGCACATTGTTGAAGGTACGAAGGACCATGCCGGGATCTTCGCCGGTCACTACCAGGTCGGGGGCGGCACAACCCCAGCCGGTCAGCCCGTCGTCAGCACTGATCTTCAGGAACACATTACGGCAATGGGTTACCGTCTCATAAGCAATGGTATAGGGTTCACGCAGGGGCATCTGATACACCCAGCATTCGGCTGACAGGATCTTCATAGGTGGGCAGGGTCAATACTTTTTCTGATACAGGTCATCGAGTTTGCTGGACTTGATCTCTTCCACGAATTTTACCAGGTGGGCGATCATTACCTCCCACATCTTCTTACCCTTTTCTGCCGATGCTTTGGTCGGATCTCCTATGATCCCCGTTTCCGATAATTTCCTGGTACGAACATACCAGGGAACGCCGCGTGATGAGGAATAGTCCATATAACTGCTGATAAAACGGGGTGATTCCCGCTCAGCCTTGTCCATGTTCACCAGTTCGGGCCGCAGGGCCAGCGAGGTGCTGGTCTCTACTTCGCCGGCATGGATGTCGTTATGGGTTTCGGAGAGATTGTCGATGTCGCGGTCGCTGGTCTCCCCGGTATCCACACAGACGAAAATACCGGCATCCCTGTTAATCATCTGAGCGGCGAAGTTAAGCGTTGGTGCATTATCGCCGTGGCCATTGATGATGATCAGCTTCCTAATCCCGTTCACCGCGAGGCTCATGCCTATATCATAGACGAACCGGGATAAGGCTTCGTTGGTGACGCTGATGGTTCCTTTGAAATCTTCATGGTGGTAGGAGACGCCATAAGGTATGGGAGGCATCACCAGCGGCCTGGGATTGCTGCAGGCTTCAGCTACCTTACGGGCCAGGTAGTTGGCATCAAAATAATCGATATCAACCGGCAGATGGGGGCCGTGTTGTTCAATAGCGCCGCAGGGCAGCAGGGCGGTATCTACTTCCTGAAGCCTTTCCTGCAGTTCGGGCCAGGAAAGGTGCTCCCAGAGGAAGTTCTTCTGATATGGGTCGTGCGATTTACGGTTCATGGTAAAGGAAGATTTAACATCAAATGGATAAGGGGCGGCGATCTCCCGGCTGTTCAGCACATCAAAATCAACCCATTTCTTATTTTGCAGCATCATGGCACCGTCCGTATGTTCCAGGAATATTTTAAGGGCCGGTTTACGGAAAAACAGGGGTATGTCGGAAAGAATACTTCTGAAATGGTCAAACCGGAGTTTCATGATATGGCTTCGCTCTTTGGCATTTTTGGTAGTATAGGCATTTCTTTCAATGAGCTCCTTTTCAAGCAGGAGGTAAAAGAGATGTTGCATATCCGTGCCGAGCTGTTTGACAGACCGTGAGGTATAGGACTTCAGTGATTGCTTTATTTTATTATCATCATAGCCACAATTCCGGGGATCCTTGCCGAGCACTTTCAGCATACCTACAATACGGCGGCATTTCTCGCATTTGCCGCAGGGATAGATGCGGCCGTCTTTTTCAGAGGAAGCGTGGCAGCTAACCTGTTGTGCCTGCAGCTCCGGATACCGCTCCGCCAGGATCTTCTGGATCAGCATTTCGGAAAGGCTCCGCAGGATAGAAAACTGATGGACAAGCCAGCCTTTCTTCAGATAATACCGTGTAAGGTAAAGATCAAAGAATTTACTCTGGTCGTAGAGGCCGTTATAGTGAGCGATCCCGTCAAACACTGACCGCTGCGTGGTATCATACTCATCGCCAATAAGGATCTGGCCTATCCCCCTCTTTCGGGCTACCGGCAACACACCGAACAAAAAAACGGCTACCGTCCACAGGCGTATGGGATACATGTCTGACCGTATCCTCGAAAAGTTCTTTCGAATGAAGGGCATTTGCCGCAGCATCCAGTTGAAGAGTCGGTCACTATTGCACCAGACCCTGACGGTGTTCTTATCATGTTTTTCGAAATAGCGGAAAGCGTTCAGAGCCGTGAACCAGTGCCTGCCGGATTCATTGATAAAGACCGGGTGGGCCTCCAGCCCCATTTCCCTGGTGATGCCGTAGGCTAACAGGCTGTCCTTGCCGCCGCTGCTGAGGATGGCGGTCCGGTCCCTGTTAACATCCCAGTGGTTCCAGGATACTTTGGATCCTTTGAAGGAGGTATTGACAAATTCTACCCTGGCGAGGGTATATCGTTTGCTGACCACCGGTTCCATAGCCTGATATTTTTCAAGGAGAAACTCATTGGGGGCCAGCAGCCTGTTAACATAGATCTCCCGCGAGGTGTTCTCCATCATATCGAGGAGGTACCTGCGGTCGGTATTGCCGTACAGGCCATCAAAGACGATCTTTTCGCAGAACAAGCCGTAGTTAACCGCCACCTGGGCCACCATCATGGAGGCGAGGTTTTGGGTGGCAGGATCGTCAGGCTCGAAGACGGATTCGGCATACAGGTAGGTGAGTTTGTTGCTGAGCTTTTCCCCTTTCATTGTTGTAAGCTCATAGGTGGCGCTCACCTTTTTATTCAGTATTTCGATGGCACCCACCCTGAGCTGCCGGAAAACGGTGAATGCCTGCATGGTATCGGTATAATGATCTTTCATTTCTTAAGGTATTTTCTGAGTGACCTGACAAGCGCTTCCGGGCCATGGGCCAGTACATCGAACGCCGGCAGACCGGTCTCGCCGGTGATCCTGGCACATTCAGTCCTAATTTCTTCCGGCTCCATCTCTTCGTGATTTACGGTGACGGCGATCACTTTCCTGCCGGAAATGGCTTCGATGGCATGGATCTGCTTATCCAGCGGATGCAGGGCATATCCCGGGAAGCCGTCATATTCTTTCCTGCGGGGGGCGTGCTGCAGGATCACATGATCCGGTCTTCCGGCAGCGAGTATCTCAAAGCCACCCGGATAGGCCGGGTTCATGAGGCTTCCCTGCCCTTCGATCACGATCACTCCGGGTTTTTCCAAACGCCAGGCTTCAAAGACCGTATGTTCTATTTCCCCTGAAACAAAATCGTTGATGAGGGAATCTATGATCAGGGAGTATCGCGCGCCCTGCATCCAGGCCGTCTGCCCGGTGCCTATCATCTGCGCTTTGATACCCGCTTCTTCAAAACCCTGCACCAACAGCCATGCCGTCGTACGTTTGCCAATGGCTGAGTCTGTCCCCAGCACGGCCAGTTTCAGGCAGTCGACGAGTTCAATCTTGCCACTGAAGAAATGCAACGCATCGCGTACGGGCGTTTTACGGACATCCCGGATGGTTACCCTATGCTTCTCAGCCAACTCCCGGATCTCCGGTATATCGGTGAGGAAGTCATGCAGGCCGCAATCGATATGCAGCCGGTACATGATCGCCTTTTTGATATCATTACGGGTCCTGTTGTCGATCCTCCCCCCATCAGGCGCCAGGCCGATCACAAAATAATGAGGAATAGTACCTGCGCCGATGGCGTTATAGATGGCCTCCCGCACATCACCGATTATGGGGATATTGTTTGGTATGCCGTCCAGCACCTCTCCGGCATCCTGACCCGCATGCTGCGAATCAACCACTGAGAGCACCTCATAGCGGCGGGTGAACCTGACCAGGCCGTGGGCCGTCTTCCCATTAGGGGTGTTGAAAGCACCTTCGGCATAAACGATCGCGTTACCGTCAAATCCTTTTTTCATCTTTCTTTTTATTTTCTTCCCGTTAATATGGCAACATACCGGTCTCCTTCCATAGGTTCCTGTTTATGCCATTCCAGGAGGGCTATCAGCCCTGCAGTGGAAGCCGGCAATACATTCAGGCCTTCTTTTTCTCGCAGGATCTTGCTGTAATGGGCAAGCTTGGTGTCGCTCACATCGAATGCATTACCATTGGATTGACGAAGCGCCCAGAGAGCGTCATTGCCGTCAAATGAATGCCAGTTGATGAGCGGCTCATTGATCCTGCTTTCCTTAATAGTGGAAGGGATCAGGTCCTGGCAGGTGCTGAATCCTTTCTTAAAAGACCAGATGATCGGGTTTTTCTTAAAGGAAGATCCTGCCAGCATCCTTGGTATCCGGGAGGTCTTACCTCTTTTGTAGAGGCTGACAAACCCCCGGTAAATACCAGCCAGCATGGTTCCGTTACTCACCGGGGCGGCCAGTACCCGGGGCGCATCACGAAGGGCATCATAGATCTCATTGGCTATTTCGGAATAAGCCATGATCTGCAAGGCGGTATTGGCACCTCCCGGGTTGGCATCGTAATATTCCCGCGCTTCCGCCAGCTCATTGGAGAAACGGACGGTATCTTCATAGGCTCCCTCCACCCGCCTGATGACAGCCCCGGCATTTTCCATCTCCCTGATCCGCTGGGTCTGGTAGGTGGAAGGGATACAGATGATGCACCGGAGGCCGGCCAGCCGGGCTGCCAGGGCTACGGAGGCACCATAATTGCCACAGGTGGCTACGGTAATGGTATCAAAGCCGCGGCGGAGGGCATCATGGCATTGGGCGAAGGCTATCCGGTCCTTCTGGGTGCCCGTGGGATTGCCGCCTTCGAATTTAAGGAAGACCTGCCGTAAGCCGATTTCCCTTTCGATATTGCGCGCCCTCGAAAGGGTGGTGTCTCCCACTTCGATATTGATGATATCTTCATAG
>CAZYDB010000253.1:0-6965 GCA_964645995.1 uncultured Roseivirgaceae bacterium | reverse complement strand
CCCGGAAAACGGCTATTACCGGGCTACGCGCTTCGACTGGTCGGGGATCATCTACAGCCTGCAATACAAGGAGCATGAATATTTCGGGGAGTGGAAACCCACACACGACCCGCTGGTCTTTGAAGATCTTACCGGTCCGTCGGAATCCTATATCGACCCGGGCCTGGGCTATGAAGAAGCCAAGCCGGGGGAAGGGTTTATCCGCATCGGGGTGGGGGTACTGGAAAAACAGGATGAAAAGGAATACGTATGGCTGAAGACCTATCCGATCCTGGATCACGGTGAATGGTCAGTAAAAAAGGGCAAGGACTGGATCGAATTCCGCCATGTGCTCAATTACAGGGATTATGGCTATATCTATACCAAGAAAATCGAGTTGAAGGCTGAAGAAGCCGGCTTCCGGATTATCCACCACCTGGAGAATACGGGATCAAGACCGATAGAAACAGACCAGTACAATCATAATTTTTTCGTGATCGATGGTGAGCCTTCCGGTCCGGCACTGGTCACCCGGTTCCCTTATGCGATCACCACCGAAGACGACCTCAAAGGGCTGATGGAGATCGAAGGAGACCGGTTGGTCTTCCTAAAAACCCTGGGGGACCGGTCGGTCTGGATGGAGTTCAAGGGGTACAGTAAGGATCCGGAGGATCATCAGTTCACGGTGGTCAATACCCGGACAGGTGCAGGGATACGGTTGCAAATGGACCAGCCGCTCTACCGGATGGTATTCTGGGCCTGTGGTACCACCCTGAGCCCTGAGAATTTCATCTATATCTCGGTCGCTCCCGGCAAAACCGATTCCTGGACGGCGGATTATACGGTATTTGAGGAGTGATCAGCAGATCAACGGTTCATCGGTTCAATGGTTCAATGGATCAGCGGTTCATCAGTTCAGTGGATCAATGGCTCATCGGTTCATAAGTTCATCTGATCAGCGGTTCATCTGATCAATGGATAGGCCGCTTGACCGATTCACATCTCCTCGTCTCCCCATTTCCGCATCTCCCCTTCTCCCCTTCTCCCCACCTACACCTCTTCCGGCAGCACATACGGTGTCCGGTAGACCTTGGTCAGGTAGCTGTCTGCCTCGGGATCATTGGCGAAGGTCTCGCTCGATGGATTGAACCGGAGGGTACGGCCGAGCCTGGTGGCGATATTGCCCAGGTGACAGAGGGCGGAAGAGAGATGTCCTTCCAGGATATCCCCATTCAGGGCCTGCCAGTTGCGGCTGCGTACGCAATCGATAAAATTATTGAAATTATTGAGTGTCGAATCGGCCCTGGCCGGATCTTCATCGGTGAATTTGGGTCCCGGAGACTCCTCATAGGAAGAAAAGCCGCTTTCTGTTAAATTGACATCGGCAAACCGCACCTGGCTGCCCCCCACATCTTCGCTGGCGATCTTCATCCAGCCCCTGGCACCATAGATCAGGTTGCCGATCCTCACTTCCCCTTCCGGATTGGTGCCCAGTCCCCTGACTTCAAACTGCAGGATGGTCCCGTCTTCATATTGGAATTCGAGATGCTGGATATTTGGCGTTTCCTGGTCGGAATCATAAACGAAATAGCCGCCATTTCCGTGGATCATCACCGGATGCGTCCATTTTTTCAGCGCCCACCGCGCCAGGTCGGCCTGGTGGATCCCCTGGTTGCCCAGGTCTCCATTACCGGTATTCCAAAACCAGTGCCATTTGTAATGGAACCGGTTCTTCGTAAACGGATGGTAAGGGGCCGGCCCGAGGAAGGCATCCCAGTTAACCCCCTGAGGAACCGGGGTGATGGGCGTATGGCCGATGCTGGCCCTCGGCTTCAGGCAGAGCCCCTTGGACATGTATACCTTGCCGAGTCCGCCCTCATGGATGAATTTAAAGGCATTAATGGTGGAATCAGCACTCCTCGACTGGGTCCCGGTCTGCACAATGCGGTTATATTTGCGGGCCGCCTCGACCATCTTCCGGCCTTCCAGCACCGTATGGGAGACCGGTTTTTCGACGTACACATCCTTGCCCGCCTGACAGGCCCAGATGGTCTGCAGGGCATGCCAGTGGTTCGGAGTGGCGATGGAAACGGCATGGATATCCTTGTTATCGAGGATCTTCCGGTATTCCATCCCGGTTGCCGGTTTGCTACCGGTCAGTTTTTCAACCTCGGCTACCCTTTCCGGGAAGAGGCGCTCATCGATATCGCAGAGATGCGTGATCCTCACATTTTTCACTTTGGAAAGGGCCCGGTAATGATCCCTGCCCCGGTTCCTGATCCCGATGACGGCCACATTGATGGTATCATTGGCATTCCGGTTTCCTTTACCGGTCTTGATAAAAGGGGTACTCATCATCATCCCGGCGGATACGCCCGATGACTTTCTGATAAAATCTCTTCTGTCCATATTGATTTTTTTAGTCTGTCATTCAATTTTTTCAAGATCCATGATCATATGAATATAACAACTCAAGATCATGGACCGTGTCAACACTGAGAAAAACAACTTACCCGGATCTGCCTCCTGAGCCCCGGTTAATTAACCGGAGCCTCATTTCCCGGTAGCAGCCCAGTAGATCCCTCCATACAGAAAATTGAGGTGGTTCATATCCTCAAAGGCTTCCGGCATATGACCCAGGGCCGAATAAAAAGCTCTGCCTCCCTCGAACTCGTGATACCAGGCAATGGGATGGAAATCACCCATGCCTTGGAAAGGCTCTTCTCCATAGCCTCGCGTCGGATCATAAGTGGATTCATCGACCGTTAGCAGATAGACCAGGTTATCTGCCATGGGCTCACCGAAATTATACCATTCATCGGTCCATATCCAGTGTTCAGGAAGGTGATAGGTGGCCGGATTGTCCTTCTTCTCAACCGTGAGAACTGCTGTCTGGACACGGGGATGCCCCTTGAACACACGGCCTACCAATTGATCATACCAGGGCCATTTTTCCTCCGTGGCCGAAGCGGCATGGATCCCCACATATCCGCCACCCTGTTTGATATAGTTTTTAAATCCTTGCCGCTGAGCCTCATCCAGGTAATCGCCATCGGCATTCAAAAAAACCACCGCCTCGTATTCGAGGATATCTTCGGAAATAAAGATCCCCGGGTCGATGGTCCATTCCAGGCCGAAATCATGTTGCCGGGACAGGAATTTAAAGGAATTGATCGCAGCCGGCACATTATCCAGGTGGTAAACATCATGCTGGGTATAGACCAGCACATCAAACTGTTTCTGGGCCGGGCTATGGGTCCATCCGAGGGAAAGCAGGGATACCCAGAGCAAAAATAGCGGCAGTTTCCTGTTCATGATATATTGTTTCAGGATAATACTAAAATGGCACTTCAATCAATTTAGCGGAAGCAGTCTTATGTTCTTCCACCTGACCTCATAAACCGGCGCATCATCGGGTACCTGGTGCACCTGCAGGCCGATGATCCCGCTCGGGGTCATGGCATCCCTGATATCGGCGCATAACACCTCATTGACAAATGTTTTCATCGACTGCCCCCGGCATTCCACCCGGTATTTGTTCCATTCCCCGTTTTTAAAGGCCGTGCTTGCCTCCGATCCTTCCTCGATCCACCAGGGACGGATCATGGCGCGTCTCGCTTCATCATAGACCCCCCCGGCCGGACCGCCCTCTGCGATCTCCACCTGGTAGCCATAGACCCTGTCCTTCGGAATGGTCCTCGGGTAGGGCTCTCCTTCGTTATTGTTGAACCACATAGTCAACTCTTCCGGTGCTATCTGACTCCTGAATTGTACTCCCGAGTTGAGCCCCTCATCGAGCAAGACTTCAAATTCAAGAATAAAATCAGCATATTCCTTGTCCGTACACAGGAACGTATTCGGGCTGCCCTTCACCGTGTTGCCAATGATCATTCCATCGTCCACACGATATTCGGACGTTCCGCTATGGATCGACCAGCCGCTAAGTGTTTCGCCATCAAAAAGATCGATCCATTGATCTTCCTGTCCATTGGTTGTGCACCCCAGAAAGGGAAGCATAATTAAAAAATAAAGTATCTGTCTCATGATATATTTAATTGGGTTAAAAATCCATTACTGTGACCATTCGGTGGGCTCCCTGTCCCACCGGTGTTTTTCAAGTTCCTTCATAAGGGTATCATCGAGCGGACCCGCATCACTGGTGGCTATATTGGCTTCCACATGATGCAATTTCCTCATGCCCGGTATGATGGTGCTCACCGTGGGCTCGCCCAGGATGAACCTGAGCGCCATTTCAGGCATACTCATCCCTTCCGGTACCAGGGGCTTTAGTGCCTCGGCATGATCTACGCTGGCATTGAGGTTTTCAGGCACAAAATAAGTGTTGCGCCAATCACCTTCGGGCCAGGTAGTATCCTTCGTAAGATTGCCGGTCAAGGTACCTTCATCGAAAGGAACCCGGGCGATCACACCGACATTATGTTCCCGGCAGGCCGGAAAAAGCTCGTCCTTCGGGTTTTGATCGAAAATATTATAGATCAACTGGACCGCATCAATCCACCCGCTTCGCACCGCCTTCACACCATTCCAGGGCTCCCAGCGGTTGATGCTGATGCCGATGGCATGGAACAGGCCCTGTGACTTCAGATCCATCATCTTCTTTACCCATCGCGGGTCTTCCAGCCAGTGATCCTCCCAGGTATGTAACTGCATCAGGTCAAAGGAATCCACCCCTGCATTTTTCAGGCTGCTTTCTACATATTTTTCAATATGACCGGGCGGAAAGCAATCATCGACCGTATACTCCCTTTTTGAGGGCCATTTGAAATTTTTCGGAGGGATCTTGGTGGCGGTGTACAGTTTTTTGCCGGGATTGGCCTTCAGAAGCTGACCGAGCAGTTCTTCACTTTTACCTTTCCCGTAGCCCCAGGCGGTATCAAAAAAATTACATCCCAGGTCGACTGCCTTTTGGAGGGCAGCCAATGATTCCTGATCGTCGGAGCCGGTCCAGCCACCCATTCCCCACATCCCATATCCGATCTCACTCACTTCCCAGCCAGTCCGTCCCAATTTTCGGTATTTCATACTATTTACAAATTTTAGATAAAAATATATTTAAAAACATGATCCTTTTCACCCTTGTATGGCGATCAATCGGTCTCCCCGAGCACAGTTCTCACATAAGCCATCACCTCCCGGAAAGGAGCCACCCAATAGGTGTCGGAATGATCGCTCAGATAGGCCAGCAATTCCCGGTGGGCTTCCGTGGACACCTGCAGATAATCTCCGCCGACCCCGTGAAAGGTAAAAACCAGCAGCCCTCCTGCCTGCCCGGCTTTCCTGACCATTTCAATATGCTCTTCTCCCGTACCTTCCACTTTCCCCCAGCTCGGCACATCAAAGGTTTCCATCGCGGGAATGTCGCTCACCACGCCCCGGCCACTGCCCCGAACTGCCACGAACAGTCCCGATTGCCGGAGCGTATCGATGACGGAAACACCCCCGTATTCCGTGTCCCCGCAGGTATAGGCAAAGGTCCTTTCTGCCTGGCCGTCGATGGCATAAAGCAAGGTGTTTATGACCTGGAGCTCCCTCAGGAATCTCCTCACTGTATAATTTTCTGTGGCAAATTCCGGTGTGATAAAATCGAGGTTGCCATTGCATGGATGGAAAGCGGTATGATTGCCAAGCTCATGTCCTTTTTCGGCTGCTGCCCGCCAGCCAGGGATCTGATCGGGCCGGATATTATCCCCCTGCAGATAAAAAGTGCCCCTCAATCCGGATTGATTCAGTTCGGGAATGGCTACATCAAGATGAGAATCGATGCCGTCATCATAGGTTAGGCAGATGGCCGCCACAGCTCCACCCGGCCAGGAAAAAGGGGGAGGCTGCGTGTATCCCTCAAAAGTGGGGCTTAATGCAAATAGTATGAGCAAAAAAATCCGTCCTATCATATTAATCTTCTTTCCCTCTATAAAAAAATTATACCATCAGGCTAAAAAAAATCATTTTAAGATACGGATTTTCGGAATGAATTGAAAATTCCATGATATTTAAAATCATGAAAAATATTTTATTCAGATTTTTTAACTCTTTCTGTAGACCATGAACGCCCCCCCTCTGGCGCAAGTCTTCGCGCTGGATTGCGGGTAAGCAGGACTTGTGCTAACACTCGCGCCAAAGAAGACTCACTTCTGGGTGATTCGCGATTTAAGAAATAACCACAGAGGGCACGGAGGAAAGCACAGAGTAAACGGGCAGGAACAGTGTGGGTGTGAGCATCCCGTGTGATTTTAGGTATTAGCTGTAAGCTGTTAGGTCTCAGGGTACGCTGTGAATCCCTCTGAGCGACTCTGTGGTTTGTTTTTGAATTCGGTTAGGATTCGCGATTTTCGATTCGCGATTTAAGAAATAACCACAGAGGGCACGGAGGAAAGCACAGAGTAAACGGGCAGGAACAGTGTGGGTGTGAGCATACCGTGTGATTTTAGGTATTAGCTGTAAGCTGTTAGGTCTCCGGGTACTCTGTGAAATCCTCTGTGCAACTCTGTGGTTAAACCCTGCAAGGATTCGCAATTTTCGATTCGCAATTCGCGATTCGCGATTTAAGAAATAACCCCTCTGGCGCAAGTCTTTGCGCTGGATTGCGGGTAAGCAGGACTTGTGCCATAATTTATATTACAGGACATTAAATGAAATGAATGTAAAATAAAAAGGCATACGCCTGTCCGCTATAAGCGGCGCGACCCAACACACCTGACTGCACAAACACTCGGAGAGATTTCCGGCTATGGATCCATGTTTTTTATACGTATGTTTTTTATAAAATATATACGTATGATTTGATTTTTATACGTATATATTTTGAATTATCTATACGTATAAATACCGCTGTTATTGTTGTTTGATCACCTTGACAAACACCATTAACCTACCTTATACATAAATTTTTGTTGTTCGGCGTAATTTAAAGATATATAGTTGATAATCAATGTAATACATCACCAGGTTAACCCCGATGAGCGCCC
>CAZYDB010000252.1:0-7016 GCA_964645995.1 uncultured Roseivirgaceae bacterium | reverse complement strand
TCCTGCCTTTCGTTAATCTGGTTAGCCGGATCTATTACCCATCCGTTTTTTATAATAATATCAAACGGCTGGGATAGCACGGCATGCTGGACCATGAAAAAGATCAGGGCCAGCCCAATCTTGAAAAAATCGCATCGCTTCATTACCTATTTTATTAGTTTTTGATAAAAAATCATTAAAAAATACAGATTATGATCTCTTGATCCCGATCACATTCCAAAATACCAAAAAATCAGCGCTTTTCCTTTATTTAAATGCAAATCCTTTAATTAATCAAAATATCATTTATTCTCATAACGGGCAGATTCTGCAATTTCTATATCATGGACTACCTGTGGCAGGAAAAAAGCCCATGAAAAAGCCTTATAATCTCCCGCATCATCCTGAATAGAAACATGAGGTACAGGCCTGTAACGATCTTCCGTTTTTACAATCACCTGCTTCCAGAATGCCAGCGCTTTTTCAAGGTGTTGCACAGCCTTCCTCTTTTCACTGACATCACCCGTTTCACGAAAGATCTGTAAAGCAACTCCGGCCGTTATCTTTTCTGAAAAGTACAAACTCAGGTATGACCAGGTTGCAATGTCATCCAATTCTGATTGCAGGGAAGTAAATCGGGTTTCCGGCTTCTGGTCAAGACCATTAATAATATCCAATGCTTCCTGTCCATCCTCATTCAAAGCAAGGGCCAGTTCGGGGGGCGTGATCTTTTCATCAGGTATCGTCCCATTTTCCATTAACATTTTCACATAGTCTACAATTGAAATAAAATCCGGATCAAGGGTTTCATGAAAAATGAGTTCATCGATGGAAATAAAATCTGAAGACCCGTCGAAATAGGTGTCAGTCCCGGACCTCCTGGGTGCCAGGAAGCCTTCACTGTACAGGGTATAATCCCAGGTCGACCTGTAGAAAGCTGCCAATCGCAAAGTCATTTTTGAGGCCAGGGAATAGGCTTTAAGCATGTCTTTACCTTTTCCGCTGCCATAGCGACTATCAAAATCATGTTCGAATAAATCATCCGGTGTTTCGGGGTCGTACAGAAGCCTTCCCCATAAACGGTAAAAGAGCCACTGCTTTTCAAAGCCATACTGCCATGTTTTTTCAGCATTCGTTCTATGCGAGTAATCAAGAGCCGGTATATACCCTTCGGATCCGATAAAATAACCGTTAACAAAATTATGATTGTTGACGGCAAGATGTTCTCTGATAAAATCAGGCACGCCCCAGCGGAGGATGAAAAAATCTTCATTCCTGATCATCCACTGAATATTATAATTTTCAGGCCTGGGATTCCAGAACCGGTCATCTACTTTCCCGGAATGATAATCATGAGTAATCGCCAAATCTGTTGTCGAATGGCCATGCGACCAGTTAAACTTGACCTCCACCAGGGCCGGCTCCTTCAGGTTGGCCTGGTCAAGCACCCGGCGCATTTCCAAAGGAGATCCCGACAGCACGGACCGGTGCAGGAATTTAACCTTCCTGCCGGCGTGGTTCATTCCTTCAATAAAAGTATCCAGTATCCAATCCTCCCGTTCTTTTGACGACATACTGCCTTCGAAATTGTTCATCCAGTCGGCCAGGGTGACGCCGATACCTGTCAAATCTTCATATTCATTAATCACCTGGGTAACAGATTCACGGGTATATCTTTTCACCAGGGCGGAACGGTCATTATACTGACCGGCCCCATAAGCTTCAGCAAATTCCGGAGAAACCACGATATTCCAGTTGACAATAAATGTCTGAATACCCCTGGCTTTTGCCATGCTGAAGAGACTTTTCCAGAAAGCCTGCCATTCTTTTAATTCCTGATCACTAAAGGGAGTCGCCGCCGGGAAATTAACCGGCCGGATCATAAATGTGAACGGGTGAAGGTTCCATAAGGAAAGGACATTAAACCTGTTGCCGGCCATCATGTCCAGAAAATCCTTCCAGAAATCAAGATCCCTGCAGACTTGCCTGTGTATCTGTGTCGCCGGACCATCCCGGTAAGGAGACCATGGCAAATTGAATTTTATGATGCGGTACTCCATCTCAGGATTATGTAACCCAGGGGGTATTGCAAGGAGATCATCATGATCCCTGATATGATCGGTCAACTCGTAAAGGCCGTACATAGCCCCTACCGGCTCACCGGCAGCTACCACTATTATTCTCCTTGATTCTGATTTTAAGATCCGGAAACCTTCTTTGCGGATGCCGGCGGGTGTGAAAGAAGGGAATAAATCCGAAACTTTAAAAAAGTCGGCAGTATCACTGATTATTCTGATAGTAATTGAATTGCTATCTTCCTTTTTTCCGGTATTAAAAGATACCGTCTTCCCCTGCTTGATCAATGTTTCTTCAAAAATCTTTATTCCATGAAAAACAGGACCTGAGACGGGATCATAATATAGGTTTATCTGTGTTTTTCCATCTGCACTGGAAAAAAGGATCAATAATAACAGTAAAAAATATCTCATGCGCCGGAATATTAAAACAGTACATTTGCCATCCCCTGATTCCCCGGGCCTTCCTGATCCCTGACCGGGAACGCCTGTTTGTTCCTGGCAATGAATATTTCATTTCCATCAATAAAAAGCAAATTTTCAGAGATCAAAATACCTGATAACTTAAAAAACTGATTATTAATTGTATTTTTAGGTTCGAAAATCAATTCCTTTTAATGAAAAAGACGATTTTAGTTACCGGAGCTTCTTCGGGTATCGGACTTTCCGTCGCTACTCATCTTGCAAAAAGAGGATATACAGTCTATGGTGCCTGCCGGTCAGGTGCGGAAAATCCTGATTTCGCCATGGTAAGATTGGATGTAACCGATGAACAAGGAATTAATAAGATAATTAAAGAAATTATCGAAAAAGAAGGCCGTATTGATGGGGTTATGAACAATGCTGGTTTAGGCTATGCCGGTGCTTTTGAAAATGCATCGCTCAGCGAGGTAAGAAAAGTTTTTGAGGTCAATGTATTCGGAACCATGATGGTATCCCAGGCCGTCCTCCCCTATATGCGCAAACAGGGCTGCGGGCACATCATCAATGTAAGCACCCTGGGTTCTATCATGGGATTACCCTTCCGGGCATTTTACTCTTCCTCAAAGGCGGCCGTTGATATGATGACTGAAACCTTGCGGCTGGAAGTGAAACGTTTTGGCATTCAGGTCTGCCTGATCCATCCGGGGGATGTTAAAACCAATATCGGGCAAAGGCGGGTAATTTCTTCCCCTGAGAACGATCGTGTTTATGGCAATATATTCACAAAAACTTATCATGAAATTGATAAAGATGTGGAGAATGGATTTTCTCCGGAGGTATTCGGTCCGCTTGTCGACAAAATACTTTCTTCGAAGCATGTCAGACGCAATTATTATGTCGGTAATTTTTCACAAAAACTTGGAATGCGCCTGAAAAAGATCCTTCCTTTTTATATGTTTGAACCGATCATCAGCCATTATTATAAGGCTGAGTGATTCGATGATCCTTTACTATGGTAATTGGGGAATTGGCCGGAAGGAAATTTCTCTCTTCTTCTCCACGTTTCCCCTTCTCCTCTTTTCCCCTTCTCCTCTTTTCCCCATTTCCTCACTTCCTCATTTCCCCACTTGCTTATCTACCACTTTATTCTTAATATACATCCTTATTTATTACCCTTTTATCCATTCGGTCCATGAATCGAAATATTGCATTTTTCTTCATTTTCATCCTTTTGCTGTCCTGTCAATCTGAAAAACAACACAAGCTGGCGGTCGATTTTAAGAGTCCGCCGGCTCAGACCCGTCCTTGGGTATATTGGTACTGGATCGATGAAAACATTTCGAAAGAAGGCATTACTAAGGACCTGGAAGCCATGGATGCAGTGGGTATCGGCCGGGCATTGATCGGGCACATCTCACCTGGTGTTAAGCGGGGGCCTGTCAGGATACTTTCTGAGGAATGGTGGGAAATGGTGGAACATGCTGTCCGGGGAGGCCAGCGGTTAAACGTTGATATCGGGTTTTTTAACGGACCAGGATGGAGTCAGTCAGGTGGACCATGGATAACAAAGGAACAAGCCATGCGCCATATAGTCAGCCGTGAATATGTTGTAAAAGGCCCGGGGTTATTCAGGGAAAAAATCAGCTTTACGGATTCCCTGTTTGAGCCGGTTGCTTTGCAGGCCTTCCCTGTATCCGTTAACAATACTGACCATGAAGCCGGAAAGATCCATAAGGTCAGCGCCAACCCAACGGAAGATAAGCTGATGAACTTATTTGACAATGACCCGCAGACGCATTACCAATTGGGAGATCGCCTGATGGCAGGTGGGACGCAATGGATTGACATCCATCTGGCAGAACCCATCCTGATCCAGGCACTGGAGTTTTCCTTTGGTGCTGTCCCCTTCTCCATTGATGTGGAAGTACAGACGGGTCAGCCTAACGGGCATTTGCAGACCCTGAGAAAATTTACGCTTGACAGAAGAAACATCAATTTTGAGATTGGGCCTATGCGGTACGATCCGGTAAATTTTTCAATACCGGCTACAAAAACAGCATATTTAAGGTTGGTTTTCAGCAATCTTTTTTACCATTCTGGAGCCGCTCTTACCGGTATACGCATTAAAACCAGGCCGGTGGTAGACCAGCCTGTTGAAAAGCAGCTTGGTAAAATGTATTCCGATCCTCTCCCACCCTGGGATGCCTATAAATGGCCCGCACAGGATGAACCACCGCCGGGTTACGCAATTCAGCCGGATCATGTAATTGATCTTTCTGGTAACCTGCATGTGGATGGGTTTGTTGAATGGCAGATTCCTGAAGGGGACTGGATCATCATATATTCAGGGATGGTCCCTACCGGAGCCACCAATGTACCCGTACCACCGGAGGCTACGGGCTTTGAATGCGATAAATTCACTGAAGAAGCTATTGAAACACATTTTAATGCCTTCATAGGAAAATTTCTCGAAAGGATACCCCCGGGTGAACGTACATCCTTAAAAACCATTGTCATTGACAGCTATGAAGTAGGGCCGCAGAACTGGACCACTGAATTCAGGGATCTTTTTATTGCCGCGTTTGACTATGATCCGTTTCCCTGGCTTCCTGTGCTGGCCGGGCATATCGTCGGAACTGCGGATCAGTCGAACCGCTTTCTCTGGGATATGCGCAGGTTGACTGCCGATCTGATCGCCAAAGTATATGTAAACCGCCTCCGGGAGCTGACCAATGAAGCCGGTCTTGATCTTTGGCTTGAAAATTACGGCCATTGGGGCTTTCCCGCAGAGTTTCTGCAGTATGGAGGTCAGGCGAACAATGTATCCGGAGAATTCTGGTATGAAAACGATCTCTGGGACCTGGGACCCATGGAATGCCGGGCAGCCAGTTCGGCCGCTCATATTTATGGTAATCAGAAAGTCTTCGCAGAAGCCTATACGGCCGGTTTCAGCTTCAGACAATACCCGGCGGTGATGAAAACGCGTGGGGATGAAATGTTTTGTGAAGGGATCAACCATTCCGTACTGCATCTTTATATCCATCAGCCCTGGGAAGACCGTATGCCTGGGGTTAATGCCTGGTTTGGCATGAGTTATCAGCGGCATAATACCTGGTTTCGGCAAAGCAGATCTTGGATAGAATATCTTCAGCGATGCCATTTTATGTTGCAGCAGGGCCTTCCGGTCAGTGATATCGCCTATTTCATTGGAGAAGATGCCCCGAAGATGACCGGCATCCTTGAACCGGATCTGCCTGATGGGTATGATTATGATTTCATCAATGCAGATGTAATCATGAACCGGTTTGAGGTCAGGGATGGTGACCTGGTCCTGCCTGATGGAAAAACCTATCATCTGTTGGTTTTACCCCCGCAGGAAACAATGCGGCCTGAATTACTTGAAAGGATCCATCAGCTTGTCCGGGAAGGTGCAAGGATTGCAGGCCCTCCTCCCGATCGCTCGCCCAGCATGGCAGATTATCCGGAAGCCGATCAGGAGGTAAAGCGGCTTGCCGCTGAGTTATGGGGAACAGATGATCGGCAGGGCCGGTTTAACCGGCATTATTATGGCCAGGGAATGATCTATCAAGAGATTGAACCCGGTAAGATCCTGGAAGAGATCGGGTTTCCTCCGGATGTGCTTTGTGCGGATAGTACGATTCGCTGGACCCATCGACAAACATCGGATCTGGACATTTACTTCCTTTCCAACCAGGAACAATGCGACAAAACCATCGCCATCTCTTTCCGGGTGCTGAATAAAATCCCGGAGCTCTGGTTCCCTGATACCGGTGAGCGGAACCATCCCGGAGATTATGAGATCCGGGATCAGCGGACCCATCTTTCCCTGAAGTTCGATCCTGCCGGCTCCGTCTTTGTGGTCTTTCGAAGCGTGTCTGACCTGGCGCCTGGCCCTGAAGCTGGAGTTAACCGCCGCGAGACGGCATCCCTGACCCTGAAAGGTCCCTGGGAAGTCCGCTTCCCGTCAGGCTGGGATACACCCGACCGGACCGGTTTTGATTCTCTTTTTTCCTGGACCAGCCATCCGGATACGGGTATCAGATATTTCTCCGGTACGGCTACCTATGTAAAGGAATTTGAATTTTCGGGAGACCTGACCGATCATGTCCAGGATCTGCTGCTCGATCTCGGTGAAGTCCATATGATGGCCGAGGTGATCCTGAACGGGGAAAACCTGGGGGTTTTATGGAAGCCTCCCTATCAGGTCCCCATTACAGCGGTAATTAAACCAGGAAAAAACGACCTGGTAATCCGGATCACCAATACCTGGTGGAACCGTCTGATCGGGGATGAACGATATCCTGAGGGTTTTCCGGGAAGTGAGCTTAACGGGCCGCGTACCTTCACCACAAATACAGCCTGGAAGGCTGAGGATGACCTGATGCCGGCGGGGTTACTGGGACCGGTAAGGGTATTATTGCTGGAAGATGGAAGGCGGTAGATGGAAGGCGGTAGCTAAAAGTTGGAAGTCGGAAGCTGAAAGACGCGAGGACAGAGGCCCAGGATTTAGGCTTTTGG
>CAZYDB010000251.1:2642-7024 GCA_964645995.1 uncultured Roseivirgaceae bacterium | reverse complement strand
TCACGATCCGGCGGGCATGATGGGTATCCGGAGGCCACCAGGCTATCGCCACAGGATCATTAACCCGTATTATGTTTTCCCGTCTGGTATGGTGCTCCGTAATCATATAATCCGATACCATCCTCCGGGCACTCCTGATGTATAACCTCCTGGGCCATCCTCCATTGTCGATAAATTCATCTCTGCATAGGCCCCATCCTTCCCATTTGTTTCTGGTCACCTTATCCACTGCGGTGTCATGTTGCAGAAACCATATTAGCCCCCGGGTAAAATTTTCATGGTATTGTATTATCTGTTCCTTCACAGCATAATCGCCGGCAGGATATTCCTGGTTTTCCCCGTATAAATTAGCCGAAAGGTCATGCCAGCTTCCCAGATCCGTTTTGCCATTCGGCCGGTTGGCTACAGGAAAAAATAACTTGCCTCCCGCTTTTAGGTATCGCCTGTAGATCTCATAGGTAGCCGGATCATAACCGGCCGGTTGGTCGATCATGATCCTGTTATCGGGATCCTTCGTAAGTACCAGCCGGTAACAATAACCCTGGATATATTCACTTGGCATGCCGTATTCGCCAATATCACCGGGCTGAATAGTTGGTATCAGACCAGAGGCAGGATCACCTTCAATTATATACGGATCGACATTTACTTCAAATTGGCGGTAATCATTGTCAACCTGGACCCCATTTTTAAATTCGTCATATTTTTTATTGCCTTCCCGGATCGTTTCCGTGGCAACACCGGCAAAATGAAGCAGATCGCCTTCTACCGATGCATCAATAAAAACAGATGCTTTAATCCTCAAACCATTGTCAAGGATAATGCCTGCAATCTTGTTTCCCTGCTTAATCACTCCCCCTTTTTCACTGATCCTGTTGTTACGGATTATTACGATATTCTTTTCCTGGCTGAGTAGCTTTTCTATTACAGCCTCAGCGACATGGGGCTCATAGCTTGAAAACCAGGATGGATTGTTAAAACCGGCCTCCCGTCCGTAAAAGGATTCAATAGAACGGTAAGTTTCGCGGGCAATACCGCCGATCACCAGAATGCTGCCAAACCGGATATCTTTAGCAATACCCTCTACAATCATTCCTCCCGGATGCCCGGTCGGTTCGATCAGTATCACTTTCATTCCCATCCTGGCCGCCTGTATAGCCGCAGTGAAACCTGCCTCACTGCCACCAAGTATACAAATATCGGTTTTTATTATTTCTGTCCTTTCATCAGTACAACAAAGGCAGCATAGCAATAAGATCAGGAAAGAACATTTCATCATACCGGGTTAAGACATATTTTTCTTGTAAAAAATTGAAAAATCAAACTTAATCCATTGAATTAAATCAAGATATGCCGGAATTCAAAATTTATCAGAACCCAACAGTGATCTTTTTGATTAACAGGCCTATTCCCCGGCTGATGCAAGTGTCAAGACATTGAAGCATTATCCCGGAAGTATTTATATAGTATTTCAGGGCTTATGCACCAGTCACCAAATATTTTGATGAAATCGTATGACCTTACCCGTAATCCCCTGCTGAATCTCGTCGCCCCTCCACAATTTCAAGCCCTCCGGTAATCCCTTCCCGTTTTATCAAATAAAAAAAGACCCGAAGGTCTTCAATCGCTTATCCTATCATTCCTGATCACTCTATCTTTTGTGGAGCCGCGGGGAGTCGAACCCCGGTCCAGATAAGGAAACCGATATGCTTTCTACATGCTTAGTCGGATTTGAATTGTCGGGAAGAACCATGGCATCCAACGAGCCAATAGCACTTCCGTATCTGCGATCGTATTCACCCATGCATCACAGCCCTGCAAGAGCTATCTCTGTTGATCGATGCCTCATTGCCGGCCCGACAGAGCAGCAGACCGACGAGACATAACTACCTTTGTTTAGGCAGCTAAGGCGTAATTATTTTCGCCGTTTATTTAGGATGATAGTTTATTTAGCGGGCAATACTACCAACACCCGGCATGCTTACACTCGACTTACGCCTACTGTCAATTCCAGTCGGCCCCAAGTGCATTGATTTATACGTAAAGATACGTATAATGTTTTGAGGAGAGAAATTATTTTTTAATCGTTTATTGATGGTTAATTTTTTACTTATTAACTTTCAACAATGGGAAATTATATTGTATCTGCCAGGAAATACCGACCAACAGGTTTTGAAGAAGTTGTAGGACAAGATCATATTACCACTACTTTGAAAAATGCCATCGACCAGGAGCAACTGGCACAGGCATTATTATTTTGTGGGCCACGCGGTGTTGGTAAAACGACCTGCGCCCGTATTGTGGCAAATATGATCAATGGATTTGATCCTGATAAGGATGGCTCATCAACGGCGATGAATATTTATGAACTGGATGCTGCTTCCAATAACTCGGTTGAAGATATCAGAAACCTGATCGACCAGGTACGTTACCCTCCGCAATATGGTAAATATAAGGTTTATATCATCGATGAAGTCCATATGCTCTCCTCTTCCGCCTTTAATGCCTTTTTAAAGACTCTCGAAGAGCCCCCTTCCTATGCTATTTTCATCCTGGCTACTACTGAAAAACACAAGGTTATCCCTACCATCTTATCAAGATGCCAGATCTATGACTTCAACAGGATCAATATTGCCGATATCACAGATCGATTGGCTCTGATCGCACAAAAAGAGCATATCAAGGCCGAACCGGAAGCCCTTCACCTGATCTCACAGAAGGCAGATGGCGCCCTAAGAGATGCCTTGTCCTTGTTTGATCTTATCGTCACTTATTCATCCGGAAATACGATCACCTATAAGGATACGGCTCAGAACCTCCACATTCTTGATTATGATTATTATTTTAAAGTTACCGATTTCATTATCGATGAGAACCTGTCCCAGACACTATTGATATTTAATGAGATCCTCAAAAAAGGTTTTGATGGCCAGAATTTCATCAACGGCCTGGCTGAGCACCTGAGAAACCTGCTTGTATGTAAGGATGATGATACGATCGATTTGCTAGAAGTTTCTGATAACATAAAGAAAAAATACCTTGATCAGAGCTCCATAAGCAGCAAGGCATTTCTTTTATCTTCCCTGAATATTCTCAATCAATGTGATCTTAACTATAAAAACAGTCGCAACCAACGCCTGCTGGTGGAACTTACATTGATGAAACTGGTGCATTTGAATGCCGCTATACAACTCAAAACGATCGATACCATTTCTGATACCGCAAAAAAAAAACACCAACCCGAACCGGGACCGGATGAAAATATAAAAGATGCTTCTGTACCACCAGCTTCGGAACCAATGAAGCAGAAGCAAAAGATTCGCATCGATATACAGGAAGCGAAAAATACTGATAATAATGATGAGAAAGCATACCGGGTAACAGAACCTCAGCCGGAAATACAAAAAAAAACCCTTACGATACCATCCATCAGGGAGCTAAAGGAAAGATCAGTCAACCCGACCGTGGAATCTGATGAAGCGGGGTCGGAATTATTGGTGGATTCCGGGCTGAGAAATAATTTTACTAAAGAGGATCTTGATTCAGCCTGGGAAAAATATAAAAAACAAATAAAAGAATCTGGCCGAAACAATGAATTCAATCTGCTTTCAAAAACCTATTCACTGGATGAAAATTTTATCATTTCTATTGAAATCAACAATACCCTTGAGGAAGATATCCTGGACCGGTTTAAGATTAATCTTGTAAAATTCCTTCGTGATGAACTTCAAAATACGGCATTGAAAGTTGAAACTATCCTGAAAAAAGAAAATGCAGGGAAAAAAATATACACCAACACAGATAAATTCAATTATCTTGCTGAAAAAAACCCTCAATTAATTGAATTGAAAAACAAATTCGGACTGGATACAGAGTTTTAAGCCGGCAAATTTTTCACAGGACAGGACACCGGTCTGACCATTCGCCCGATTGATCCTTTGGAAAGAGCCTATGATTAACAGGGGCTAAAAAATGTTTAATAATCAAGGTTAAACGATATGAAATATCAAAGCTTATGATCAAATCGGAATATCAAAGGAAAATCCAATATTGATGGAATACCGGAATTGGATCTTATCAATAACATCCTTATCATAGATCAGGTTGCTTGTAAAATATCCGGACACAAATTGATTTACTTTAAAACGAATTGTCAGGTCCCATCTGACATCGGTGAACAGAATATCCCGATACCGGGAAAAAATTGAAATATCCGATTCCAGCAATATATTTCTGATGATTTTTCTTTTAACCGATGCTTCAATTGTCAACCCCGTTTCAGAACGGATATTCCTGTTTTCTTCAACACCAAACACGCCGGCTGCCGACAAAGAGTCATTAAGAACTACTGTCACTTTTCCACTCAAAGGCATTAAGGAAAC
>CAZYDB010000251.1:0-2632 GCA_964645995.1 uncultured Roseivirgaceae bacterium | reverse complement strand
AGGAAACACCGTAATTCTCCTTTTTCACATAGGAAAAGCCCAGGGATGGCCAGACATATCCCGGAGACAGGACATTACTTGTGAGCGTGGTTATCTCTTCATCCGTATCATTATCGATACTGACTTTATATAGCTTACCAAATTGTGACTGTAAAACAATGCCCATCGTGAGCATCCAATTGTTTTCAAGCTTTCTGCTTACCTTTGTATTGACCTTCCACCGGTCCTTATTGGCACGGAGCGTTTTCTGTTCCCCCTGTCTGGACAGACTATAGGAGGCGTCAAACTGGTTAAACCATATGTAACGCTCCATCTCCTTATTGGCAAATCCCTTGAAGTCAAAATTTAAAGCCAGAAGTTCATTGCCTCCGGCTGTCCAGTTCTTAAGGCCCAGTTGTTGAAAGGTTAACGACACATTGCCCCCGCGTGACCAATAGGAAATTGTATCCAGGCTGGTCCTGATGCTGTCGACTAGCCCTCCCTGTCCATGCACGAGACTGGGGATGATCACCAAGCTAAGAAGAATAATCCTCTTCATACTTTTCGAATATACGAAAAAGAATTATTGCGGGATTATTCCTGAAATATAATTCAGAAATTTGATTGAAAAGACTGATATAAAAGAAAAAAATTAAAGAGAGATCCGGTAAAACTGCTCAGACAACATGTTTTACCTCATCAAGGGCGAATTCAGTCAATGGTTTGGTGATGAATTTGATCACATGATCATTATTGACGATTTTATCAATATCCCTTTTATTATCAGAAGAAGAAAGGATCACTACCTTGCATTTATCTTTTAACTGATCCTCGAATTTTTCAAACTCATATAAAAACACGAAACCATCGACAATGGGCATGTTAATATCCAAAAAGATGATGTCGGGTATTTGTTCATTGTTGGTCTTGTTTTGTTCAAGATACTCTAAGGCGCTCTTACCTGAATTTTTAATTATCACATTATCTGCAAACCTGGTAATCTCAATTATTCTCCTGCTGATAAAGTTATCCGTATCATTATCATCCACCAGCATCACCAATTCTATTTGTTTGATATTATTCACCATTACAAAATCCTTCTTTATATCGCAATAATAAAGGAAGTTTTAAATAAAAACTAAAAATATTCATATAAAAACTTAAATTAGAAGAGAAAAAAACTTCCTGTTTGTCTGCACAAAATTAAATGAATTCACGTGTATTAATAATCAAAAATTCAATTTTTACAATTCATGTAATGTATTGAAAAAAATGAAGGCAATATTTTTCAATTTTTTCGTTTATTGATTTTTAATTGCTCTCCTTCTTTAAGTGAATAATCCGATTTGTTATTCCATTTCATGATGTCTTCGAGAGAAACATCAAATTTTTTCGATATGCTATACATCGTATCCCCTTTTCTGACCGAATAGATCATGTAAGAATTTTTCTCCTTAGCAACAGATTTCTCTTTCTGATACCATCCCAATTCTTCCCTGAAAGGGTCTTTTAAATAAATCTTCTGGCCAATCCGTATGGTAGCATCCCTATCTATTTCGTTAATCGCGAAAAGGCTGTCAATGGAGACTCCGTATTGCCTCGCAATTGAATAAAGGGTTTCATCTTTTTCCACAAGATGGAATAAAGGTTGTTCCTCCGGCGCCGGCCATTCGGCCTGTCTGCCACCTGTTTCCAGTTGCCGGTTGACCGCATCATCACCTGGATCCTCATAGGCATCATCAATTCTTCTTTTATTATCTGTCTCTGCCTCAGTCCGCAGATCAGTGACCGGCCCTTCTTCTTTTTCCCTATTTATTTCTTCTTCCTCAATGCCAGCACTGCTTCTATCTTCCTTTCCCGAAGGTCCTGCGGAGGTCACTACCTGGTCAACCACAGCAGAGGAAGGAGTATCCTTAGGATAAAAAGCATATTCCACCGGATAATCATCGGGCCTTATATACCGCAACCATAATACCAGACCCGGTTTGATCGTAGCATCGTCCTTACGAAACCTGTTTTTACGCAAAAGCTTTTTTTCCTTTATACCATATTTTTGTGAGATCATCCAGGTATTTTCATCCGGGTATACCGTATGATAGTATTCTTTCGCCTTATTTCCTTTCCTTTTGAAATAATATACTTGGCCTACTTTTACTTCATGAGACACATCAATATCATTGAACTTAAGGAATTTCTTCAGGCTTATTTCCCCGATATTCGACAACTTAACAATATCTTCTCCTGCTTTTGCAACCACTCCGGAAATTCCATTGACCATAACAAGCCGTGAATTATCTTTATTTTTCTTTTCGATAATTGGATATCGTTCCTGGTTTGCAGAAAAATCCTTTTTCTTTAAATCATTCCTGACGACTTTAGCACCACCGTCATTCTCCCTGGGCCGGTTTTCCCTGGCAATTACCCCTTGCGGAATCTCTACTCCGGGAATAATAACCGTATACATTTTATCCCGGGGAACATTTCCCCGTTTAAGCCATTTGTTATAATGCCTGAGCAGATCCTCATCCACCTTTAACTCCGCTGCAATTGTGCCTAAGGATTTTCCCCCTCCGTCAACAAACTCGTATAGTTGCATTTGAGCCTTGCCACCTCTTTTAATTCCTCCATGGTGGCGAATACACCGGGCTCATAT
>CAZYDB010000250.1:0-7028 GCA_964645995.1 uncultured Roseivirgaceae bacterium | reverse complement strand
GTTGGTTACACTGGCGAGGGGTGTCCCGGCTGCCAGGCTGATATTATCCGTATGCAGGTCGCTGGCACTCACGAAGCCAGGCAGAATGGAAGTTGAATTGAGGTCCTGCGACTGGGTCTGCCAGGTGGCCAGGTCAGCATAGGTGGTGCCATCCTGGTCGACGAGTACGGTATCGTTGGAATAGAGGTTGTTGAAGTCAGTGGAAAGATTGGTGTTTCCCGCACCAAACTCAATGGCTGACCCTGTGGCCTGATTGGAGAAGATATTATTGGTCAGCGTTACATTTTCACCGGTGCCGACAAAGATAGCTTCCGAGGTTGCGCTGCTTCCAGTGAGGTTTACACTATTGTGGAAGACATTGAAATTGCTGACCTCTTCCATGTAGATGCCCGCTACTTCGGAACCCGTAGCATCGACATGGATAAAATTATTGACCAGGGAGCCTGTGCCGGGAGGGGAGAAGAAATCTGCCACTGTTATGCCCGAAGCAAAATCAGGGCCCTGCATCGAGATCTGATTTCGCTCTATAAAGGGTGAGCCATAAGTGCCGTCGAGGCGGTTACCGGAGATCAAATAAATACCATCACTGTAGGTGGCTTTGGTTGAATTGATGATGTTGCCAATGATCACCGGATTAGGAGTAAAATAAAGTTCAATAGCGGTAACACTTTGGTTAGTGAAAAAGTTATTGCTAACGTTGATGTTCTCGCATTCTTCATAATAGATCCCATAGCTTCCATTAAGGAATTCGCTGTTCAGAAGCTGGATATTATCATCCCATACGGTGCCAGTTACATCTCTTCTGACCAGGGCGAAATCCGTTCCTGCATCATCGCTGTCCTTACCGATGAAGCGCATGAACTCGAAGGTGTTATTCAGGCTTTGGGGATTGATCTTCACCGTAGTGGCCGCATTATCTCCAAGCGCTTCGATGGTGATGTTGTTGAAAGTGAGGTTATCGGCTCCATTGAGTCTCAGAGTATAATTACTGCTTACGGTGGCGCTATGTGACAGCGTGACCAGGGTATTGTCCACGCTGGCCGACTGGAAGGTGATCCGGTTTCCGAGTTCGGTGCCGTCGATGAAGGGGATGGATACCTGCTCGGTATAGATCCCATCCTCGACCATAAACTGAACATCACCGGCAATGCCCCGGTCCTTCAGGTCCTGAACAGCCTGGTTGAAGTTGTAATAATCTCCCACGTTGACCGGGTCGACTGTGCCGATGGTATACTCTCCTACCATTTGTTCCAAATGATCGTAATAGAGGGTTTCGATGGTTGTGGCGTTAAGCGGGTAATTATAAAAACGAAGTTCGTCTAATGCACCCAGGAAGGGGTTGACAAATACTGAGGAAGCATCTTTTTCGGCACCCACGACCAGTACATCACCTGATGTAATGTCTGCCTCATCAGTGATCGTTGTAATATTGGAAGGGTTTCCGTTAATAAATAGTTTGAAACTCCCGTCGTTTACATCCAGGACCATGGTTACGAAATACCACCTGAAAGGCTGTATGGTCTGGGTGGATTCCACTCCTCTTGCCGTACTTGCAGCATCCAGGTAGCCGGCCTTCAGCAGGTTATCGGCTCCGATAAATACCCGGTAATTCCTGTTGCCGACCCCTCCACCACGGGCTACCAGGGTCTGCTGTACGTCCTGAGCAGTGGTATAGAACCACATGCTGATAGAAAATTCCGGAAGCTGAAAGGCGGCATCGCCCTGGGTGCCGTAATCTCCTCCACCGGAGAAAAACATGGCGCTGTTGATATTGTTGTTCTTATCAGCCACAGGATCGATCGTTCCGGATGCAGTCAGGTCAATTTTGTTGTCGCTGATGTCCAGGAGGTCTCCATTCATGGGATAATGGGCTATCAGGCCACTGGCGACAGAACCAATGTATTTGGTCAGGAATACATCCGTGGTATTGATCCGTGTTACATCATCGGTTCCATCATTATTGAAATCAATGCCCGTTGAGGTATAGTCTCCGGCAATGATGATGTTGTTATCGGGATCGGTGGCGACATCCCTGATGAAATCAATCCCGTCGTTGATGAAGGTTAGGTGTCTTTGCAGGACACCTGCCGGATCATATTTCGTGAGAAAAAAGCCGTCGCCTGCATCGCCAACCATGAAAACGTTATCATCTCCGTCGATAGAAACCGCCTTTCCGCTTTCAAAGGCTGATGTTCCATAGGGTTCGGCCCATGCAAAAGTTCCGTCTGCCGTGTATTTAGCCAGAAAGGCATCGACTCCGCCCGTACTGAAGATATCATCGACCCCGTCACCCGGAAAATCGGTATCCGCGGCCGTGTCGAATTCTCCGGTGATCGCGATGGCGCCCGCATTGTCAATGGCGATGTCGTAGCTATAATCGTCGTTCACGCCGCCGATCAGCCGGAGCCATTGGGGTGACCCGGCGGTTGATATGGTTCCGGGAGAGTATTTCAGAGTAAATACATCGGTGCCTCCCTGGGAGGTATGGTCCGCAAAACCATCGTTGTCAAAATCAGCCTGATCACTGAAATAGCCGGTAAAGATGATCTCTCCGGTCACGGGATCATCAGTCACTCCGGTACCCTCATCGAAAAAATCGCCTCCTGCCTGAATTACCCAGTTTGGTGTCAGAGAGGTATTGAAGCGTCCGAGGAAGGCATCCGTACTGCTGTTGTAGCTGTTAAGGAATTCTCCACCAAAATCAACATTTCCGGTAAAAGAGCCGGTAGCAAATATATTTCCTGCTGCATCGACAGTTATACCACCGATCTCCGCCCCTGCGATGAGCCTGGAGTCGCCGGACCAGGTGAAGTTATTTCCATTAATCACGATCATAAAAGCATCGCCTGTAGCGGGAACCAGTTCCCCGACCAGATCCCCGGTTAGATCCATATCGGTTGAAGTGGTATATCCTGCTACGATCACATCTCCGGAATTATCAAGGGTAAGGGCGGTTATGAATTCATCACCGTCGAGACCCCGTATACCGAAGGCTTGCATGAAATTACCGTTGGCATCAAACTTGGCGACAAAGCCATCATAAGTATTGGCAGGACCGTCATTGATCAGGTCTTCCACAAGGTCGCCCGACAAGTCGATTTTCGTGGAATTGTATTCGCCGGCAATGATAATCTCCCCCAGGTCATTGACAGCCACGAAACCAGCGTATTGCTCTGTATCACCGGTGATGTTCCTTACCCAGTCATAGATCTGGGCCTTCATGGCACCGGGATTGATAAAGAATATTAAGGCCATCAACATGAAGGACAGAGACCCGTACTTCTTTCTGAGTGGTACGCCTGATAAATGATTTCTCATAAACTTTATCTTGAGAATGTTTTTAAAATATTTCAGAACCTGATTCATTGGATTCAACGACTATTTTATTTCCATAATAAATCATTAATCATCCGGCGATCCCGGAGGATCCGGCAGCAACTGTGGATCGTCGTCAATGATCACATCATCGTCGTCATCATCATCATCGCCGCCGCTGAGCAGCACCGCTGCAATGACGCCTCCCACAACTACGGGTGCGGCAATAAGCACAGCCACCGGTATGCCTCCGCTAACCTTAAAGGTCTTGCTGGTCCCTTTTTTGGCTGCATCGCTCGTATTGACGATCTGCACCTGGTATCCCTTGCCTCCTTTGATTGATTTCGGTGCCGTCCAGGTATAAGATCCGCTATTGTCCACGGTGCCGGCAATTGTTTCCACCCGGCCGTCATAGCGTTTCAATTCAATCCTCAGTTTCTCTGAAGGTTCTCCTCCGGACCATCGGATGGTCATGGACTTTCCTTTCTTGAATTTGCTCGCAGAGGTTGGTGCGTTGATCTTGTAATAAGCACCCATAACCGTGGCTCTTACTTCGAAGACGATCTCACCAGTATAGGTGGATAGTTCTTCTCTGGGCCGCCATATAACCAGTTTGTCCTGGCCAGGTGCGATATTTTCGCCGATATCACCGGTAACCATCTGCAGAGGTGCTGTAAAATTATTATGCGATCCATAGAGTTCTACATCATATTTGTCAACGGAGTCCTCTCCTTCAAGATCGTAGATTATCTTCACATAATCCCCGTCTTTTTCGGCTCGCACATTTTGTACTTTCTGGGCATGGATAGTGGTCTGGATCAAGATTAGCAAAAGCAACAGAGCAGGGTACCTTAAGCGCATATTTTCAGATAATTACAGTTATGGCAATTTGAATTTAACCCAAAAATTATGAAATGATTTTATGATTAGCAATAAAAAAGTCGAAATTTCGATTTTTTGTATCTGATTATGCCCCTTTTGGATGTGTGTTTTTATTAATAATTATTTGCCGGAGGAGGCAACCCTGAAAGGTTTATGGATCTATTGGAATATCATTGATGAAGGTTTTTAGTTTAAATTAAAAACCCACCGTCTTTGACGGTGGTAATTTCTAAAGGCTATGCCTATATTTGTAACATGAGTAAGTACAAGAAATTATCTCATGTTATATATAAAGGTGATTATCATATTATATGGGTGCCCAAATATCGAGAGGATGAAGAAAATCGAATTGAGATTCAACAACATAAGTTCGATTTTTGAAGCCCCCTTTGGGGGCATATCAAAGCCACCTTCTAAGAAGGTGGATTATTTACTTAAAATAGTTTTTTACCCGGGAACTTTTGATCATCAATTCAACAATGGGGCTGTTTTATTCTCTGTCAATCTTACTGCCCAGTCAATTTTATTATTGTTTTTGTAAAACATCGTCCCTGTATGGCTTGATATTGACGCGGAATACTGCTTTTTTTCCAAATTGGCGTTCCTGGAAGGCGGACTCCTGCCACCATACTATTTCGTTGTCAGGTTACCGATTTCCCGGGAATTAATCCTGGAAGGACGAGCCGGCCTGATCCTGATCCGCATTTGGGACCTCGGTTCATTATAATTTATTGTCTGATCACCCGGAAATGACTGTTGTCAATCTGCATGCTATCTTCGTGAATGTTCAGGTGGATGAAATAGATACCGGGGGGTACTTTATTGCCATAGGTATTGGTTCCATCCCAAATGATCTCGTGCGATCCTGCCGTTAAATTTATGTGTTTTACTTCCCTGATCAGTCCGCCACTGATATTATATACCAGCATTTGTACTTCACAATTCGCATTTGCATTGTTGATCCGAACCGGAAGGTATATCTCAGTATGGAATGGATTGGGGTAGGGGGTAATAGTACGTTCTGCCCCGTCTATTCCATTGTTCTTCTGATAAACTATCCTAAAACTACCCGAGCCGGTTGCCGTAAATGAGTATGAACCAGTCGTTTTCATATCTGTCTTTCTGCCGTTGCCCTGGTCGATCAGCACAAGTGCGCTAAAGTCGTCATGGATAGCTTCCTGATCCCAGCTCAGGGTAACTGGTTGGCCTTCAAGGCTGGTAGCCACTTCGAAAGTCCAGGTATATTGATCTGAGGAGGTGACGACACTCCGGGTGACCGGGCTACCATAGAACTTTGCACCATCATGGTTCAGGTTGAGGTATTCCATAAAAGGCGGAATGGTGAAATCATCAAACCGGTCAAAGCCGGTATCAGCCTCCGGGTGCATGCCGATACCGCCAAACCGGTTGGTCAGGGAGCCTCCGGAAAGATTCAGACTCAGCAACCAGGCTGGATCATCGATCGACGTTTCCTGGGATCCTTCTTCGTCAAGGCCCTGTGCTGTGCGACCTCCTGCATCTGCCGGGATAAGCGGAATATCGAGCGTGATGTCATTATCCGCGAACACGTAGGCGCCAACGAATGGCTGTATCACATTGGCTTCGGAATAACCTGATCCATTATAAAATCTCAACGTGCCAACCTCGCCATCAATACTATTGTGGTTTAGTACCTCCTGCCAGGAGACCGGGAAGGGATAAGGATTGCCGATCATGCTCCATCCTCCCGGAAGCTGCATCTGGAAAAGACTGGTTCGGTTATAATGAGGTGTTGATCCGGCGCCCAGATCAAAGGAACTGGCTACATTCGTGATCAGCCAGTAGCCTTTGCCCTGTGAAAGGGATCCGGAATTCATTTCGGCATAACTGGTGCCATTCAGCCTGAACAAACGCCATTTGGATTTATCGTAATTGCCGAAATCATCTGCAAAGATCCCGCCAACCGACATGTCGGTCAGTTGTACCGGTATGGAGTTGATCTGGTAATCGCTCTGCTGGGCACCCCGGTTAACCGAATGGGAAAGGGGATTGGAATCCCCGAATGCATTGTACATGTACAGGATATCGGTCGTATCCGCATTCCCGGCTGCATCATGGGCCGTAAAGGCATATTCCATGCCCATCAGGTCCATCCAGGAGCCGATCACGTCAACAGAAAAAGTGTCCTGGCTGATCTCGGTCATATCCGCAGATTGCCACTGGTTGTCTGTCTGAATGATGCCTCTATGCCATATTCTGACCGGCCCTGTCCGGATGTCTTCCTCAACCAGGATCCTGATCGGTACGGAGGACTGGTCCGAGCTATAATGGTCGATCTGATCGATAATGGTGATGGATGGTGCCTGGTTATCCTGATATACGATATCGATGGCATATGCGAAAATATTATTGTCTTCCATCAATTCGTCTATCTGGTTTTCCAGATCCACCCTGATAATCAGGTTATAGGGACCGGCTTCGATACTTTCCGGGATATTCAGGGAAAAATCAAATGTATCATAATCATATGCCGGAATAGCATTGATATCAAAAGTAATCATATGTTCTTCAATGCCGGCCCCATCGATCAGCGTATCATCGCAGAGATAAATATCTGCCTGGGTGTCTGTTGACATATCCAGGGTTCCATAGTTATCGATCACCAGCCCCATGTTAAATGGCAGATATCCATTGACCGGGTCGGGAGAGACGGTTACATTGGAGACCTCAAGTTCAGGTTTGTTTTCTTGCAGCAACAGTGAAATGACAGCCATGTTATTATCCTCCCTGATCTCGGTGGCAATACTGTCCTGGTCGGCAATGAAGAGAAGGTAGTAACTGCCTGCCGTAAA
>CAZYDB010000249.1:1623-7067 GCA_964645995.1 uncultured Roseivirgaceae bacterium | reverse complement strand
TGAGATGATCAGGGGTTTGTCCGGAATTAGCGCTCCCAGTTCCTTCAGAAAACAGGGAAGCCTGTCCTTTGAAAAGCTGTTAGCTCCATAATCATACCATAGCCCTGAATAATCATTCCACATCAGCAGATCACCATTATTGGTTCCGTCGGAAATGGGTGCTTCATGCATGGTATTACTTACATAATTAATTAAACGGGTACTATCGATCGATCTTATTTTATTATACAGGTTTTTCAGCAGTTCCCTGATTACCGGATCCTGTCCGGCCAGCTCGTTACCAATACCCCAGGAAATGATTGACGGGTGGTTCCTGTGGGCATGGATCATCTCCTCCACATGGACTTCTATAACCTGCATCAGGGATTCATTTAAATGTTCGGGATGAGGCGCCTGCCACAGGGGAATTTCCTCCTGCACCAGCAATCCATTCCTGTCACACCAGTCAAGAATATACTCATCCTGTTGCCAGTGAAACCTTGTGATGACTGAATGGGTTCCTTTAATCAGCCCGAGCATCCTGTTCATTGTTGCTGTGTCTTCGGCCATACCATGTTCCGGATTTGATCCTGGCATCCATTCCAAACCCGGCAATCGCACGGCTTCTCCATTAAAATACACCCTGTCGCCTCTCACAGCAAGTTTCCTGAAACCGAATGTTTCGCTGTAATGATCTGTTAACTCCGCCTCATTGCCTATGGCCAGGTCGATCTGGTACAGGTTCGGGTCATTAAAGTGCCAGGGCTCTATCTTTTCAAGGACTAATTCAAGAAAAACCTGCGAACCATCAATCTTAAGCTTACGGTTTCCTTCAGTAACAACGCCGCCCGCCGACGCGGGAAATCTTTTCACCTGAAACCAGACATCGATCTCCCGCATTGCGGATTCTTCATGTCCTGTGAGCCCTAACTGAATGTTAAGTTTTCCCTTGCCTGAAATATCCGGTTCCGGTTGAAGATATACGTGATCAATGGCAGGCAAATCGGTCTTTACCAGGCGCACGCCACGGATGATCCCACCATCAGCAGCCCAGTCAAACTTGCGATCATAGGGGATGGCCATCGTACTGAACCGGTTGGATACCCTTATCGCGAGAAAATTTGGCCCCTTATAATTGATATTTGGTGCTAAGAACAACTCAAAAGGAGTATACCCGGCGCCCACCCTTTCAGCGATCAGGCTGCCGTTAAGCCATATCTTCGCATCCCGGTATATGGCATTAAATCTGAGTTTGATATTTTTATCCTGCCATTGTTCCGGAATATCGAAAGTTTTAAAGTACCAACCCTCGCCATAATGATCCTCAAGTCCCTCCATGACATTCCAGGTATGCGGCAACCGGATATCAACCGGATCCTGAGGCATTGAAGATTCTATAAACCAACTGTCTTTTTCACCGGTATTCATTTTATCAGGCATGAACTGCCAGTTTTCTTCAAAAGGCAGAATGACCCGCTTTTGCCTGATAACCGGATCATTTGAAAAATGATGACATGAGTAAAAAAATATAAGGGATAAAAATAAAAAAACCGCTTTATACATGGTTTCAATTCTTTAGATCCGACAATCCTTTGACCCCTGTAAACAATGCCTGCAAGGCCGGGAAATCATTTTTTATATCCCCTGTAGGAAAAAAAGGTTTAAGAAAACGCGTCTCCCGTTTCTCCCAATCCAGTTGTACCGGAATGATAGGTATCTTTGCCTTCCATGCAATATAATAAAATCCGGTCTTCCATTGATTTACTTTCTTGCGCGTCCCTTCCGGAGCAATGGCGAGGCCAAAATTTTTTCGGTTCTTCACTTCCTGCACCACCTGTTCAACCATATTTTGTTTTTTACTTCTGTCCACGGGAATACCGCCAAGGGCCCTGAAAAAAAAACCATGCGGAAACCGGAACAAAGCATCCTTCCCGAGATAATTTGCCCGGAAACCCATGGAACCCCGAACCATTAATCCGATCAGGAAATCCCAGTTACTCGTATGAGGAGCCACCGCCAAAACAAACTTATCTGTACCTTCAGGCAGGCCCCCGGAAATCTTCCAGCGGAAAAGTATTAACATTTTTTTCCAGAACCAACGCATCGTGACCTGTTTTGACAATTGATTTTTTGGGATTATGGGTAAAGATAACCGGCAATAGGCGAAAATCCATCATTAGCAAACCCTGAAAATATTAATCCAGGTTGATCAATTGATTAAGCCTGGTTGCTCCATTACGGCTGACGGGAAGTTTCTCCCCCTCAATGGTGACGGCTGTGTAACCCTGCCGATCGTAAACATCAAGCTGTTTCAAATAATTTATATTGAGAATATAGGACCGGTGGATCCTGACGAAAACAAGTTCCGGAAGGGATTTCTCCAGATAAGCCATGGTGACCTGTTTCAGGTAATTCCCTTCCGTTGAAGCGATGCGCACATAATCGTTTTCAGCTTTGATATATTTAATCTGATCAGTCCTTAATACCAGGATCTTAGTGCCGCTTCTCACAGGGAGCCTGTTAAGCATGGTGCCGGGAGCCTGGAGTTTATTAATATTAATTTGCGGCTTATCTGCCGGGTTTTCATTCATATTTTTTAAAAAACGTTTGACAGCCTGGACAAAACGTGCGCGATTATAGGGTTTCAACAGGTAATCAATGGCATTTTTCTCAAAAGCTTCCACCGCATACTGATCATAAGCGGTAGAGAAGATGATAAAAGGCAGTGGTTTATCTATTAATTCCAGCAATTCCATTCCGGAAAGTTTTGGCATCTGGATGTCCAGAAAAAGCAGATCAGGCCGGATAGCAAGAATCATTTTGCAGGCTTCGAATCCATTATCAGCTTCACCGGCAACAACGATCTCATCAAAAGATTTCAGGAAGTCATGGATCAGATCTCTTGCCGGTTTTTCATCGTCAATAATGATCGTGGTAAATTTCTTCATTTATCAATATTTTGCAAAGGGATCCTGATTTTTGCAGTAAAATAATCATTTTCTATAAAAGTATTCAAAAGGTCATATTCCCCGTAGATCAGCCTCAGCCTTTCCCGTACATTTTTTAACCCGATCCCTTCACCCACCACCCGCTGATCAGGATCAAATCGATTCTTTAAGGATAAGACCAGATAATCATCCCTGATATATCCTTTAAGTATTACCTGCACCGGCTCCATACTTTCCTGAACACCATGTTTAACAGCATTTTCAACCAGCGGTTGAAGGATCATATGGGGTATCCGGACTTTTTTTAATCCCTCCTGCAAATCCTCATAAAAACTTAATTTATCGCCAAATCTTATTTTTTCCATCTCAAAATAAAGGGCCGTGAAGGCCAGTTCATTTTCAAGTACGGTAAGTTGTGAATGATCATTTTTTAAAGTAATTCTAAAAAAATCGGACATCCTGACAATCATTTCCTGTGCCCTGACAGGATCTGATACAGTTAATGAACTAATAGAGTTCAGGCTGTTAAAGATAAAATGTGGATTGATCTGCGACTTCAGGGCATTTAATTCAGCTTCCCTGTACCGGGCCTCCCTCCTGGCCTCCTTTTCAATTTTTTCTTTTGCATTCTCATAATAAATGAAAAGATAATATATCAGTATTGTCAACAGATAATAAAAGATCCCGATAACCAGCCTCGGCGCCAGAGCCGATCCGGTCCATCGAGGAGAAGCAGCCTCATATCCTGTCAGCGTAATTAAATAGCGTGATGCCATAATCCATAAGCCAAGCAGAATCCCGGCAGAAATAACATGTCCGGCAATCAGATTGACAAGGTTCTTTATTTCAAAATCATTATATTTTACAATGTACCAGATCCAGATGCCCATAATCATAAAAAGAGAATTAAAGATCAGGCTGTCTAAAAGTGCATAACCCAGGGGCTGTTGAAAAAAGAAATACAAAAAAAACAAATGGGCCATAATAATGATGGCCCAGATGGTCAGATAGATCAACCGCCTTTTCTGGTTACTTAGTACAGGATGGTTCATTCCCTTTCAATTCAATTATTTATGGGTTTTAATTTCCCCGCCACCGAAGAGTGTCACACCCTTAATATATAATTCAGGGTCCTCTTTTCCTACATCCCTCGATTTAAAATCACGCTTATCGGAAAAACCTCCAAAAACCGAGATCATATCCACTTTAACATTCCAGTGGGCAGGAATGATAAGGGTTGATCCGCCAAAAAGCGTAAAAACATCAATATAATTAGTTCCGGCGGCCAACTTGGCATTCAACATATTGATCTCTGACCCGCCAAAGATATTCGTGATCTTCCCTCCCTTGAACTCCTGGGAAGTGATCATCTTTTCTCCACCACTGAAAACCGATACCTCATCAAGATAATCCATCCCAATTTCCCTTTCAGCAGACCTTCCTCTTCCATCATATCTGGGCGAACGGTTTCTGAGAAGAAGTGCCATGCCAATGGCAATCAACAGCAGGGGCCATAAGTTCCAGAAGTGATTGATGTAAATATTGAAAATATCCGGCAGTAAAAAATACAAACCCAGCCCTATAAAAATCATGGCCGGTAATAAGGCTTGCCTGGTGAGAATAATAAAAGTACCGATCAGTATCAGTATCATCGGCCATGAAAATAACCATGGGATAAAAGGAAGAATGTGAAAATTCCGTAAAATCAGAAAAATACCGATTACAATTAAAAATCCGGCTAATACTATACGCTTATTCGTTTCGTGTGACATGATGTTGATAATGTTTATTCCTGATCAAATGTACGAATAAGTACAATACAGGGACATCATAAACCGGTGAACGAACAATTTTTACCGGTGAAAGATACAATAATCCGGGTAAGCCCACGATGGGGTATCAACAACTGATCTTTCCGTTCTTATTGCGCCTTTTATTCTAAGGGCACCTCAAGAACCAGTATCTGACTGTTCTCGCCAGCCGTGATGGTTAGGGAGTCCACACCGCTGAGACCGGCAGCATCTCTACGGCTTAATTCGATCGCTCCTGCCTTAAGGGAACCTTCAACGACAAAAAGATAAACACCATTTCCTTCCCGCTTTAAAGTATAGGAAAAATCCATGGGCTGATCATTATAACCCATGGTTATATAAGCTCTCTGGTTGATCCATAAAACATCCGGATCATCCGGTGAAACTACTGTAACCATTCTATTCTTTCTTTCAGTAACAGGAAATGAACGTTGGTCATACCTGGGTTCGATATCCTTTTTTTCCGGAATTATCCAGATCTGCAAAAAATTCAGGGCTTCCGTGGGGGAGTAGTTGTATTCGGAATGATATAACCCGGAACCGGCAGACATGATCTGTACATCACCGGTTCTGATCACACTTTCATGACCAGTGCTGTCCTTATGTACCATAGAACCCTGCAGAGGGATTGAAATAATCTCCATATTATCATGAGGATGGGTATTAAAACCGGTACCACCGGCAACAATATCATCATTCAATACCC
>CAZYDB010000249.1:0-1613 GCA_964645995.1 uncultured Roseivirgaceae bacterium | reverse complement strand
AGGCACCAAAACCCATTTTTTCAGGGTTAAAATATCTGCCAAAACTGAACGAATGATTTGTTTTTAACCAGCCAAAATCATTATATCCTCTTGTATCCGATCTGTGAATGAAATATTTCATAATTATGTATTCCAGTCTTTTTTAATGTTTAAACATTGAATATAATAAAAATGTTGCATTATTTTGTATATTTAACTTGAAAAAAAATAAAAACCATGAACTGGAAAAAAGTAGTATTATATACAACCCTGGTAATAATTCTGATCATCGCAGGTTTTATCGCATACATCATGTTAACCACAAGGTCGCATAGTCCGGCCGATACGGTAACCTATGAAGAGGGTAATTTCAAAATTTCCATTGATTACTGTCGTCCGGGAAAGAAGGGCCGCCTGATCTTCGGAGAAGAATCGGACGGTGCGTTGGTATCTTTTGATAAGTACTGGAGAACCGGTGCTAATGAAGCAACGGAAATTGAGATCAACCAGGACATTAAGACAGGTGGAAAAACGCTGGAAGCCGGCAGGTACCGTTTTTACACAATCCCGGGCAAGGATAAATGGATCATCGCTTTTAATTCTCAACTGGATGAATGGGGATATTACGAACCTGACTATTCACTTGATGTATTAACCCTGGAGGCCACTCCGGAACGAACGGAAGAATTTCATGAGCAATTCACCATCAGGATCAACCCTGTAGCAGACAATCATATTGAGATCCGGTTATTATGGGATCATACAGCCGTGCCGGTGGATGTATCATTTTAGCCAGCAGTCAGGATAGGTTAAAACATTCAGGCATCCTCTTTTGAAAATGGTTAATTTTGTATAAAACTGAATTTATGCCGGAACGTGTCGTAGTAGGTCTTTCAGGTGGTGTTGACTCGAGTGTTACCGCCTATTTATTACAGGAGGAGGGTTACGAGGTGATAGGCTTGTTCATGAAGAACTGGCACGATGATTCAGTCACCATCAGTGGAGTATGTCCCTGGCTGGAGGACAGCAATGATGCTTTACTGGTAGCCCAGAAGCTGGGCATACCCTTTCAGGCAATTGATCTCAGTGAACCCTACCGGGAAAGAATCGTCGATTATATGTTCAATGAGTATGAACAGGGCCGAACGCCCAACCCCGATGTATTATGCAACCGCGAAATTAAATTTGACATTTTTCTTGACAAGGCGCTGAGATTAGGGGCCGATTACATTGCTACGGGGCATTATTGCCAAAAAGATATCATAGAAAAGGATGGCTTGACCCTGTACAGGCTTCTTGCAGGAAGGGACAGCAACAAAGACCAGAGTTATTTTCTATGCCAGTTAAATCAATACCAGTTAAGCAAGTCCCTTTTCCCCATCGGTCATTTAAACAAATCTGAAGTACGCCAGATCGCTAAAGATCTTGATCTGGTTACGGCTGAAAAGAAAGATTCCCAGGGATTATGTTTCGTTGGCAAGGTAAGACTGCCCGAATTTCTAATGCAGAAACTACATCCCAGGAAGGGACATATTATTGAAATTCCAGCGGAAAGCCCGGTATATCACAAGAGCCGGCATATTCCTGCTGAAGATACAAGCACTGATAATACTTTCGAAGAGAAATCACTGGCT
>CAZYDB010000248.1:0-7082 GCA_964645995.1 uncultured Roseivirgaceae bacterium | reverse complement strand
TTTATGGCATGGGTTTTATCGGCGCCGCGATATATTATATTTCAACGGCTACGGGTTTCTGGATGGGAGTACTCGGCTTTCTGAAAGCGATTGTATGGCCTGCATTCCTTGTTTATGAGGCACTCAGCCATCTGGCCTTGTAAAAAACTGTCGCATATCTAATCGCGAACACTGCGCCTTCCCGTTATGAAGATTCAGGCATTCCGTGTTGAGGAAGAGGAGGGATCAGTTCATTTCATTTGTTTTCAGATATATAAGGTGATTCAGCACTGCCCTTATCTCATCATAACTGTACTCATCATCCAGCCGGTATTTGATTTCGGAAAGACTGTCGAAGTCATTTTTTTTTATTTCACGGGCGATTGGTTCGTATCTATTTTCATTAACAAAATCGTATACATTCAACAAGCCTTCCTTTACATAATGAAGCAGGTGTGACATGATCGTGCCGGGGGCAAGCATTCTTTTTTCTGCAATTTCTTCAATTGTCTGGCCTTCCTTATACATGTCGAAACTGGTTTCGCGGCTTTGGCCTTTTTTTAGTTTTTGTGGTTTTTTAACGGGTGGCAGGCTTTTGCCCGGTTTATTTTCCACGCTTATAGTCCTTTTTAATAGATGAGTGATGTCATCTCCCCTGGTTAGTCCGGCGGCAAGGTCAGCAGCCTGTTCTATTTCATGCATTTTCTCACTTACCGCATACTGCAGCCCACTGAGGGAAGTAAGATATTTTCTTATCCGGGATCTTTTTTTCATCAGTTGATAATGATCACTGATCATATGATCAAGTTTACCTTTCAACTGCTTTGAGAAATAATCACTCGCAGCGGTCATCCTTGTTGCCATTTCAGGATAGGTTTCTTTTCCTCCGGCGATCAACCGGGATAATTCCTTATTAAATTTACCGGCTACTTCCTGAAGTTCACGGGAGATCGCCAGCAGTTGTTTCCCCAGATGTATTGCTTCATCACGGTAAGCAACCTGTTTTTCAGTATATTCATCGATAAAATCCCTGATTTCGTCGAGTAATGTATGCCACTGCATGCTTTTTTGGATCAGTGATGAGAGATAAGCTTTCTGTTCTTTATCAAGAATGTCCTTTAACTGATCCGGGTTAATATCATTATGGATGACCGTAACCTGATGATCCGTGATGATGCTATCTTTTCTAATGGGGGTTTTTAAAACAAGTCCTTCCAGGCTGCGCAGACGGCTGAGGGCAACATAGACCTGGCCGCTCGTAAAGGATTCACCCGCATCGATGATGGCTTTATCAAAAGTGAGCCCCTGGCTTTTATGGATGGTGATAGCCCATGCCAGTTTGATGGGATATTGTTCAAAGGTACCGAGCACTTTTTCGGCAATTGTACGGGTTGTTTTATCCAGCGAATACCGTATATTCTTCCATTCTTCTTTTTCCAGGGAAAGCAGTCCCTCTTCATCCGGGAAGGAAACACCGATCCCTGACTTATCAATTTCGCGGATCACCCCTATCTTCCCGTTGTAGTACCGTTTATGCTCACCTTTATCATTCCTGATGAACATAACCTGGGCACCTTCCTTTAGTGAAAGAGTAGTATCTGTTGGGGTGGCTGTTTCATTGAAATTACCCTCAATGGTCGCTTCAAATTCAAATAATTTCCCCGGTAGTTTGTTCAGTTCCTGCCGGTTGATTCCATTAGCCTTGTAATGATGGGAGCAGAGGGTGATAAAATTCTCATGGCTTTCAGGATTAAAGTCCGGCCGGTAGTAGCTGTTGAGTAGATCCATCTCATTGTTGTTGAGATGATTATGTCTGATGCCATTGAGCAGATGCAGGAATTTTTCATCATGCTGTCGGTATATTTTGCTGAATTCAAGGTTGACGGGCGGGGAGTGCTTCATTACCATGGAAGAAAAGAAATACGGACTATCATAGGCGGCAAAGAGCAGATTTTTCTCTTCCTCGGGAACAACCGGTGGCAACTGGTAAAGGTCACCGATCATCAGCACCTGGACTCCTCCGAATGCCTCGCGGAAATTTTGCCGGATATGTTTCAGCACGGAATCAACGGCATCGAGCAGGTCGGCCCGCACCATCGACACTTCATCGATGATCAGCAATTCAAGTTGCCGGATCAGCTTCCGTTTCTGGCTGTTGATTCGCAAGTTTTTACGAAGAGACTGGTGGGTATGAACGGCATATGAAAAAGAGCTCATGCCCTGTATTGCCTTTGAATCCGGGATATACATACCCAGTGGTAGCTGGAAGAAGGAATGGATGGTCATGCCGCCTGCATTGATCGCGGCAACACCTGTGGGGGCTACAACCACACATGGTTTCGTGGTGGTTTCTTTTATGTGCTGCAGGAAAGTGGTTTTGCCGCTTCCTGCTTTGCCGGTAAGAAAGATGTTCCGGTTGGTGTGATTGACAAACTGTTCTGCCAATTGAAAATGATCGTTGATCTCATAAGCTGGTTTCATAATAAAAACGGGTTATCTGGAATTGAACATGTATATATTTATTTGAAATTATTTTCGGAAATATCAATATACAGATCACAAAAGTTGACTGGTTCCCTAAATTAAGAAAACTTTAATTTTTTTTCAATCTTCCGACCGGTCCAGTAACCGCTGATCCACTGATTTGGAGGCTTTTGCCCCGAGTTCCTTAAGCCTTTCTGTCTTGCGTATCAGGTTGTCTTTCCCCTCTGATAGTTTATTCATGGCCAATTCATAACTTTTTCGTGTCAGCATCAGGTTGTCACCGACTTTGATCAGGTCATCGGTAAAAAGTTTAAATTTGTCATACAGGAGTCCGCTCTGTCTGGCGATCTCTACGGCATTGCGGTTCTGGTATTCCTGCCGCCAGATGCTGGAGATGGTGCGCAATGTTGCGATCAGCGTCGATGGACTTACGATCACAATATTCTTTTCATAAGCATCAATAAAAAGCTGGTTATCTTGCTGCACAGCCAGCCCAAAGGCCGGTTCCACAGGCATAAAGAGAAGCACAAAATCAAGCGTGCCGATATCATACAGGTGCTGGTAGTTTTTGCTGCCAAGGTCTTTGACATGTTTCCTGATAGAATTCACATGTTCCTGTAAAAATTGCTTCCTGCTGATTTCCTCTTCTGATGACACATATTTTTCATAAGCCACCAGTGATACCTTGGAGTCGATGATGATATTCTTCTGGTCAGGAAGATGGATGATGACATCAGGCTGCAGGCGTCCTGATTCGGTCGTAAAAGAGGCCTGTACCTCGTATTCCCGTCCCTTGGCCAGCCCGGAACGTTCCAGGATGCTTTCAAGGATGAATTCCCCCCAGCTGCCCTGGGTCTTGGATTCCCCTTTCAAGGCCCGGGTAAGGTTCTCCGCATCTTTGGTGATCTTCTGATTAAGCTCCTTGAGACTCATGATCTGCTCCTTGAGAGAAATGTTCCTTTCAATATTTTCTTTATTGCTCTGATCCACTTTTTTCTCAAATTCGGAGATCTTTTCTTTTAGGGGATTCAGGATCTCTCCGATATTCACTTTGTTCTGGTCGGTGAACTTTTTACTTTTCTCTTCAAGGATCTCGTTGGCGAGGTTTTTAAATTCAACCGTGAATTTTTCCTGGAGTTTTTCTACTTCTTTTTTCTGGTTGTCCAGCTTTTCCAGAAGGTTCCGGTAATCTGAATCAGTGGCGGCCAGTTTCTTGCTGAGTTCAAGTCCCTTGTTTCTTTCACTTTCAATTTCAGCTTTTAACCCTTGGTAATCGTTTAACAATCCCTCATGCTTTTCCTTGTATAGACGGTTATCAACTTCCAGGTTATTAAATTCCCGGTCCAGTTTTTCTTTTTCTTCCCTGGTGAGCATTCTTCTGCTTTCCAGATAAAATTTAGTGATGAAAAAGGCAGCAAGGCCGCCCACGATTCCCCCTCCCAATAAGTAAATCCATTCGTAATTCATCTTTCAAAACTATTTTCTGGCCGTGATCAACAGCATAAAATAGGCGATGATCAAGAGCCAGATCTTGTTTTCATCCAATGTTGCCCAACGATCCAAAATATCAAGCTGGATAAACACAACCACCAGTACGATGACGATTGATACAATTCTTAGAATTTTTCTGGAATTATTGTTCATGGTAATAAAAAATTATTTCCTGTAAAGATAGAAATTTGTCAGTTAAAGGAAATAAAATCAGTTATCCTTTTCGCACCATCGCCACCGATCCTTCTCAACAGTCAGCTCCCCTGCCTGCTTGCTGAAATCTTTCCCGGACCCCTTGTTTTTCCCTGAATAGTTTTACTTTCGCATGTGCATCAGCGGTTTAAAAATGGCGGTTATTGGAAAAGATATTGATCAGGCCATTCATTTTTTGAATAGGGGGGAACTCGTGGCCGTTCCTACCGAGACGGTTTACGGTCTCGGGGGCAATGCGCTTAATCCGGAGACGGTACTTAAAATATTTAAAGTAAAAGAACGGCCCTCTTTTGATCCCCTGATCGTACATATCGGGCAAAAGGAGCAACTCTCATCCTTTGTGCTGGAAGTAACGCCTAAAGCCCGGTTATTGGCAGAGCGTTTCTGGCCTGGTCCCCTTACTCTCTTACTTCAGAAGCGGGAAATGATCCCTGACATCGTAACGTCCGGGTTAAAGACGGTGGGAATCCGGCTTCCGGATCATCCACTCACCCTGGCATTACTGAACAGACTGGATTATCCGCTGGCGGCACCCAGCGCCAATCCTTTCGGGTATGTCAGCCCCACTACTGCTGACCATGTCAATGACCAGATGGGATCAAAGATCAGTTACATTCTTGATGGGGGGGCTTGTCCTGTTGGTATTGAATCAACGATCATTGGCTTTGAAAATGACGATCCGGTGGTACACAGGCTGGGGGGTAAAACTGTGGAAAGCATAGAGGCCGTCGTCGGACCGGTCCGTGTTCTGCAACAATCAAGTTCACGACCTTCGGCACCGGGAATGCTCCAGTCGCATTATGCTCCGGGCAAGCAAGTCCTGATCGGCAGTTGGTCGGATTATCGTGACAAACTTCAAACGGACAGGACGGTGATGATCCGTTTCCGTAAACCGGAATCAGGCTTTCCGCACGACCGGCAGTTTATCTTGTCTTCCGCCGGCAACCTGTCGGAAGCGGCAAAAAATCTTTTTGCCGCCTTACGCCTTTATGATACGATGCCAGTCGATTTCATTATTGCTGAACCGGTTCCTGAAGAAGGGCTCGGGCGGGCCATCAACGACCGGTTGCGCAGGGCCGCAGCAGGGTGAAAAAACCGGGGGCCGGTTAGTCTAAAGATTGCAGTTTTTTTGCGATAGGGGGGGCAATAGGCTACCTTTGTAATCTCATTAAACGATCATAATTTTTTTATTCATATTCCAACGCAGATAACTTATGAAAACAGTAAAATCCTATAATTTTGCCGGCAAGAGAGCCCTTATCCGGGTTGATTTCAATGTGCCGTTAAATGATAATCATGAAATTACCGATGACACCAGGATCAGGGCTGCTGTCCCCACCATCAAGAAAATTCTCAATGACGGGGGCTGTGTGGTATTGATGTCACATCTGGGCAGACCTAAAGAGGGGCCAGAAGAAAAATTCTCCCTCAGGCATCTGGTGGATAACCTTTCCGGAAAATTCAACCGGGAGGTTAAATTTGCGGACGATTGCATTGGAGATAAGTCTTTTGAATTATCCTCCGGACTCTCGGCCGGTGATATCCTGCTCCTGGAGAATCTTCGTTTTTACAAACAGGAAACCAAGGGGGATCGTGATTTCTCAGAGAAATTATCAAAGCATGGCGATGTGTATGTGAATGATGCCTTTGGCACGGCACACCGGGCGCATGCTTCCACGGCGATCGTAGCTGAGTTTTTCGAGGATAAGATTTGCGGCTATCTGATTGAAGCAGAGCTTGAAAACGCGAAAATAGTACTGGACGAACCTAAAAGACCATTTACTGCGATCATGGGCGGTGCTAAAGTTTCGGATAAGATCCTCATTATTGAGCGATTGCTTGAAAAAGTAGATAACCTGATCATTGGTGGCGGGATGTCCTATACTTTCACCAAGGCGCTGGGGGGCACTATTGGGAATTCGCTTCTCGAAGAAGACAAGCTGCAGCTTACCCTGGATCTGATGAAAAAGGCTGAAGAAAAAGGAGTTAAGTTGATATTGCCCCTGGATACCGTCATTGCTGATGAGTTCAATAATGAAGCTGAGCGAAAAGTTGTTAAGTCAGGTGAGATTCCCGATGGATGGATGGGGCTGGATATCGGGCCGGAAACCATTAAATTGTTTTCAGAGACGATTGAGGAGTCTATGACGATCCTATGGAACGGACCGATGGGTGTGTTTGAGTTCAAAAATTTTGAGCAAGGGACCGTTGAAGTGGCTGAGGCAGTAGTGAAAGCGACCGATAAGGGTGGCTTTTCACTGATTGGCGGTGGTGATTCGGCATCGGCTATCAATAACCTGGGTTATGGTGATAAGGTCTCTCATGTGTCAACAGGAGGCGGTGCACTTCTGGAATATATGGAAGGAAAAACATTGCCGGGGGTTGCTGCACTGGAGGAATAGTCTGTCAGGAAAACCATTAGGTAAGGACCGGGTCCGATCCCGGTCTTTTTTTTTAAATTTTAATGGTAAAACTGACAAAAATCATAAATTTTAATATCCTTTTTTTATTTCTTTATCCTGATTTTAATAAATCATGTTTTCATTAAGCGATTAATAATTTTTTTGGTATGAAAAAGTCAATGGAATATCTGGCAAAAGCCATGGAATATCTGGAAAAATGTGAAATTGAATCTCCTTACAAAAATGCTGTCGATGTAGAAAGTGCCATGCGGGCCTTACAGATCGTGGAGTTGGAACATAAGATAGAAGAAGCGAGACAATTGCATCATCTGGATGATGTGGAGAAGTTGCAAAAGGAGCGGGATGAGTTGTTTGCCAAAATTTGTTAAATGGATTTTTTATGAGGGTATAAATTTTTCAATTATTTAATTTTTTATCGTGCAGTTTCATTGACTTTGATTTTTATCTCCGGGAGCGTTGATAGATGCTCCCGGTTTTTTTGTGGCCAGGGCC
>CAZYDB010000247.1:4230-7211 GCA_964645995.1 uncultured Roseivirgaceae bacterium | reverse complement strand
AAGACATTTATAATCATTAACAAAATCCGGCATTTTTTCTTTCCCGTTTTGAACGTGCTAACTATCCCAAACAGCAAAATTAACAGAATTTGCTTTTTATGTGTTGACTAATATCAATTTTTTTTTGATTTATATCACATCGGGTAAAATAAAAATCATACTTCAGGCTAAATACATCATACCAAACCAATTGTTATAAAGTGTATTTCACGCCAAATTTGTCTCTCAATTGAATGACTATCCCAGTTAAGATGAGCAATGGATTTTTTATTCCGGTAAAAGCAATTTTTAACGGGCAAATTATTTTAAAATTGGATAATAAACCTTAATACAACAATATCATGAACAGTAGTTTGAAAAAAATAAGAAAAATTGCAAAGGTTGTTTTTCTGGGGATTTTCGTGATTATAATGGGATTATCTTCCTGTACCTGGAATCAGAATCTTGTGGAGGAAATTGAATTACCTGATTCAACCATCAGTTTTTCAAACGCCATCATACCTATCTTTGAGACTAGTTGTCTCAGTCCGGGATTTTGTCATGATGAAGGTGACAAATCACCGATATTGACTGAAGCAAGAGCATTTGATGAACTGGCTACCGGTGGGTTTATTGATGTTGACAATCCGGAGCAGAGCAAATTGTATGTCAAGATCCTGGACGGAGGCTCTATGGCACAGTATGTGACGGCCCAGGAGCGCGCGCTTATTCTGCAATGGATTATTGAAGGAGCTGAAAACAATTAAAAAGTAGTAAAATGAAAAAGATAAAATCACTTACCTATTTATTTTTAGTTGGGGCAATCATCTTAGGCCAATACACTGTACAGGCACAGGATGATGAAGAAGCACCCAAACCCGAGCGAAAAGCCTTTGAAAGTGCTGTTTTGCTGGAAAACCAGACGGATGTGATCAATACAAAAAATACCCTGGAATGGAATATTCAACACCGGTTCGGCACAGTCGAAAACGGAGCCTCTGATCTTTGGGGCATGTTCGCAGCTTCAAATATCCGGCTGGGTTTCAGTTATTCCATTCTGGAAAAGCTTGGTGTAGGTTTTGGACTGTCAAAAATAGCAGTTACCAACCCCTACCTCGATTTTAATGTCAAATATAAGATTCTTGAGCAGATGCGATCCGGCTGGAGTCCCGTCAACCTGTCCTACTTTGGCAATTTTGCCGTCGATACCCGGGCAGCAAGTAATTTTATCGATGGGACTGACCGTCTGTCTTATTTCCATGAATTGATAGCTTCAAGGAGGTTCACCTATCGGTTTTCCGCCCAGGTATCGTTGCAGTATAGCCATTTTAATGCAGTAGACACTTTGTTTGAAAACGACATGCTTGGCGTCAGCATCGGGGCAAGATACAAGGTAAGTCCCCAGACATCCATCATACTGGAATGGACTGAGCCGACCCTTGCACACGATCATGAATTTGCTACCGCGGGATATTTTAGGGAAACCGGTCCAAACCGGAACATATCGTTGGGAGTTGAAATTGCCACCAGCGCACATGCCTTCCAGGTGTTTGTCAGCACGTATCGTTCCATTCTGCCGCAGTATAACCTGCATTGGAATACCAATGAGATCATTAAAGATGTTAATGGTGAGAACAAGTTGGGAATACTGGTTGGGTTTAATATGACCCGGTTATGGAATTTTTAGAATTCCTTTCGGTCAGATGGCTTGAAAGTCAATTTGACCGAAATTTGAAATAAAGAATTTTTTAAAACTGGTTTTCCGATGAAAGAACAAGATAAGAAATCAAACCGCAGAAAATTTTTACGTAATACCCTTAAGATAGGAACAGTTTTAGCTGCCGGAACAGGATCTGTGCTGGCGGGCAAGCAGGATAGTCACCATGCCGATGATGGTGAAAAGGAAAAGATCAAAGTGCTTACCACGGAAGGAAAAGTAATTGAGGTTGACAAGCCCAGCGACTGTAAGATCAGTCCCTGTACCCCTCCGCCCCCCGAGGAAGCTGACCGGGGAATTCCGGGCAGGAAATTTGTTTACGTGGTCGATCTGGCCAAATGCGCCAATGCCAGGAAATGTATTTCAGGCTGCCAGGAAGGGCATAACCTGCCTCCTGATATGGAGTTCATGAATGTATATCTGATGAAAGATAACCCGGAGTCCTCACCCTATTGGTTCCCGCGTATGTGTCTTCATTGTGATAACCCGCCCTGTGTGAAGGTATGTCCGGTGGGTGCCACTTATAAGAGGCAGGACAACCTGGTATTAATCGATAACGAGCGCTGTATCGGATGTAAGTTCTGTGTTACAGCCTGCCCCTATTCAGCCCGTATTTTTTACTGGGAGGAACCGCCCAAATCGGATGTTCCGAAAGAAGAGTATTCTCCGGAGACCAGTGTGCCGGCTCAGATCGGTACAGTGGCTAAGTGCGATTTCTGTGCTGACCTGGCCAGGAAAGGTGCTTTGCCGTATTGTGTAAGAAGTTGCCCGATGGGGGCCCTTTATTTTGGGGATGCCAACGAGGATGCCGTTTCCAATGGCAGTGAGACCCTGCGGTTTAAGCAATTAATTAGTGACAGAGCCGGTTATCGCTTCCGGGAAGAGTTGGGCACCAGACCCAATACTTATTATCTGCCTCCGGTTAACCGCATGTTCGATTACAGGGATGGTCTTGACGGTCTGCCCGAAGAACAGAAGGATATCTATGATGACATAATTAATGATAATGACAACTCAAAAGTTTAATAGAAAGTGAATACGCAAAATAATTCATCAGACTTGATGCGGGAACTGGCTCCATCCCTGGAGCGCCCGTCAAAAACCTGGTATGCCTGGGTTGTCGTATTAACCGTATTGGTACTTTTCGGCATCTATGCCCTGGCCCGTCAGATCATGGATGGGCAGATTATCACCGGTATGCGTGATAATGCAGTATGGGGTATCTATACCGCTAATTTTGTGTTTTTTATGGGCCTCAGTTATGCGGGGGCATTGATTTCGTGCT
>CAZYDB010000247.1:0-4220 GCA_964645995.1 uncultured Roseivirgaceae bacterium | reverse complement strand
TTTCAGCTTCTCAGGATACAATGGGGCAAACCTCTTTTGCGAATTGCCGAACTGATAACCGTATCGTCGTTGATCGTGGGGGCTCCTTTTATTTTATTCTGCCTGGGCCGGCTTGACAGGATCCATTTTTTGTTTACTTTTGGGCGGATACAATCTCCAATCACCTGGGATGTGATAGCTATCTCTACTGACCTGGTTTTCTGTATTGCATTTTTGTACTTTACCCATATCCGGGATTTCGCTAAATTACGGGATATGCCTGACCTCAATGTTGCTCCCTGGCGTAAGAAAATGTATCGATGGCTGGCATTAGGCTATCAGGGAACACCTTTACAGAAGAAATACCTCCATCAGGCTCATGATATCATGGCGGCAATCATCATACCGACTGCGATCATAGCCTATTCATTACTTTCCTGGCTTTTTGGGATGAGTTTACGACCAGGATGGCATTCCACCATCTTTGGTCCTTATTTTGTCGTTACGGCTACCTATTCCGGGCTGGCCCTGATGATCGTGATCATGTGGATCTACCGCAAATTGAGGAAGCTGGAGAATCATATTACCAATCTGCATTTTAACTACCTCGCCTTCGGGCTGGTGCTTCTGGCCTTGTTTTATGCTTATTTTTCATTTAGTGAGTATATTACTATATGGTATAACCTCACAGAGCCCCATGAAAAACTGCTGGCTAAATTTTTTGATTTTTCCCAGTATGCCTGGCCTGCTTTTTTACATATCGTTTTAGCTATAGTGATCCCCATTATTGTAATAGGTATACCATGGTTCAGAACGATCAACAGCGTAACCTTTGTTTCCGTTTTGGTGGTGATCGGATTATGGATTAAAAGATATCTGATCGTGGTGCCTACCCTGGAAACAGCTTTTATTCCTATCCAGGATGTAAGAGAAGAATGGGTTAATTATTCGCCTTCATGGGTTGAATTGGGCCTTACAGTTGCAGGAATTGCTTTAATGATCCTGATATTCGTTATTGCTTCTAAGATCGCTCCGATCATACCGGTGGCCGAAGTAGAAGATAAACAGGATAGTTCCAAGCCCATTATTCGATTCAAAACCCAGGGCACTTAATATTAAATTTTTTGAATATGATCACAATGCATAACATATTTTTAAAAGTAATGGTAAAGGGCCTGATGGCACTATTACTATTGATCGGATTGCTATCCTATGATCTGATGGGTCAGGAAAGAACAAGGTTGCGGCTCAACTATCAGAAGGATTCCAAAGGGGATAAAAACATAGCGGCCACCCTGTATTCCGGCAGAGGAAGAAATATGGTATACCTTGAAGATGCGCTGATCACCCTTACGGCAGCCAATAATGATACTACCATAACCTTGGCCCGGATAAGCACTAATGCTGATGGTATTGCCCTGTTAAAAGTTGAAAAAGGGTATCAGTTTCCATTGGATGATGAAGGATTTACGACTATTGAAGCGACTTATGAAGGAAATGATGAATATCGTGGGGCATCTTCGGACCTGGAAGTGAAGGACCTCAATTTTGAGATCGAATTTGAAGAAGTGGACTCTGTAAAAACCGTAATGGTAAAAGCCTATGAACTGGATAGCGCCGGGAATGAAGTTCCGGTAGAAGGTTTGTTGATGTACATCGGCATCCAGCGATTATTCAGCATATTACCGGTTGGAGAAGTAATGAGAAGTGAAGATGGTGTTTATAGTCTTGAATTCCCGGATGATATTCCCGGCGATTCTACGGGGACCTATGAGGTAGTGGCCAGGATAGAGGATAATGATTTTTACGGTTATGTAACACAAAGAGATGAAGTTCAGTGGGGCATTCCTGTTTCGTATGCGGTGGACCCATACCCCCGGCGGTTATGGACCGAAGAAGCACCTCTCTGGATGATCATTTCCGTATTTGTTGTGCTTATTGGCGCCTGGTATCATTTCTTTCTTTCTATTTATAAATTGAATAAAATTAAGAATGTACCCGATTTACCCGGAAACTAAGGAGGGAAACACTCATAGTTTCTGGATTTGGAATGATTATTGTTTCAACAAAGGAAGCTTAAGTGTTCATTAGATTAATATAAAAACTTAATAATTCCGGATTAAGTGATTGACATAGGACAATTAATTACGTACATTTCAGACTATATTTTACTAAAAAGTTGATTATTAACCATTAAAATAAATCAATCATGAAAACAACAGTTAATATTGGAATTGCCGTACTTTTCTTCTTAAGTATGGCGTTGTATTCTTTTACAAGCGTGGAGATATCAGGTGACTGGGATATTCCTGCTGAATACAAGAGTATGGAAAACCCGGTAGATTATGATGGTGAAGCTAAAGCCATAGGAAAATCACTCTGGAGAAAACATTGCCAGAGTTGTCATGGGAAAGACGGTTACGGTGATGGCCCAAAAGCGGCCGAACTGGAAACTGATGCCGGTGATTTCTCAACCGAGGAATTTCAATCATGGACCGATGGAGAGCTTTTCTATCAGACCACCACTGGTATGGGCGAAATGCCTGCATATGATAAAAAGATCCCAAGTGATGAAGATCGCTGGATCCTGGTGCATTATATGCGTGAATTTGCGGAATAATTTTTAAGGTGAATTAATAGTTTAGAGGGCTTGCTTAATCAGCGGCCCTTTTTTTTCACCTCCTAAAGTGAGAGGTTTCCACTGACCCCATTTGTTCTTGCTTGATATCTGAACACAGGGTTATAGTATGACCTGCCGATAATGATAAACGCTTGGAGCCTAAGGTAAACGGGTAAACGGGGAAAAGAGCAGATTGATTCGGCTTCGAGTGAGAAAAAGCTTCATGAATTTTACGGGTTAGAGCAATATTTTCATTGCAAAATTTTAAAATAAATCGAATAACCTGATTTTTAGCATATTTTTAATAATCAGGTTTGAATATGTTTGTGATCGGTTAGTAGTTTCTAAATCATTTTTCCCTCATCATTTATCGGTTATTAATGGTTCATCGGGAGTAGAAATGAATAGTTGACATTGTGTTTAAGGGATAAAATTATGAAAATTATTAAATTCTTGTTTTCCGGGACCTTCATGGGTATTCTCATGATCATTTTTGCCATTTCCATGGGTTATGCCACCTTTATCGAAAATGATTTCGGTACCTCAACTGCAAAATTGCTGGTATATAAAGCAAAATGGTTCGAATTGATCATGGTCTTGATGGCTGTTAATTTTACTGGTATGATCTTCACGCGCCAGCTTTACAGAAAGAGTAAGATCAATATATTACTTATGCACGTATCTTTTATCATTATTATTATTGGAGCAGGTATTACACGATACATCGGTTTTGAAGGAGTGATGCATATCAGGGAAGGCCAGATAGCCAATCAGTTTGTATCTGAACCAACTTTTATCCATTACCAGCTACGATCCGGTGATGAGATAAAAAATGTACTGAATGAAGTTTTACTGGCGCCAATCAATAAAACTTTATACGAAAGCCAACATGATCTTGCCGGTAGGGATGTAGAAGTATCCATTACGCGTTTTCTCCCAAATGCCGTGGGTATGTTACATCCTGATGACGCAGGGGACCCTTATCTGTCGCTGGTCACTGCCGCCCATGGCCGCCGGATGAGTTTTACACTAAGAGAAACCGAAACAGAAAACCTGGGCGGTCTGAAAATCAGTTTTCAGGATACAACACAAAAGGAGAGTTTACAGATCTTCAGAAAAGAAGATGGACTTTTCATACGGGGGCCCTTCGAAATAATTCACATGAACATGAGCTCCGGTGAAATCAGTTCCCTCGAGGCGGATCACTGGCATGAAGCCCGGTTAATGAATATTTATACCGTCAGGGGCACTAATTTTGTGATTCAGGAATATCTTGAAAGTGCGACTATGCAGTATGTGCCGGCTGAAGAAGAAAATGCAGGACAGAATATCGTGGAAGTCAATTTCAAGGTTGGAGATGAGTCCCGGAATATATATGTCGCCGGCGGACCGGGTATCGTCGGCAACCTTGAGCGGGCCAGCCTGAATAGCGTAGCTATGGATATCAGGGTTGGAGCCCGTTTATGGGAATTACCCTTTGCCTTGAAATTAAATGATTTTATCCTTGACAGGTATCCCGGTTCACAGAGTCCTTCCTCCTTTGCAAGCGAGATTACTTTAATCGACAAGGAAGACAATGTTGAAATGCCCTACCGTATTTTTATGAACAATGTCCTTCAAT
>CAZYDB010000246.1:5099-7218 GCA_964645995.1 uncultured Roseivirgaceae bacterium | reverse complement strand
TCAACTAAATTACAATGCGTATCAAAATTTGGTTAGTCAATCGGACAGCATTGTACAGCAAATACAAATTCAGGTAGAAGGTGATTTGTTGTATGAATCCGAACTGCTTTTAGCAATGAGTAATAAAAACCATTTAAAAGTGGAAATGCTCAATGCCAAAAAAGCATACAACAATGCTTCGGCAAACCTGAAAAAAATGCTCAATATCGAACAGAACATTAAGTTGGCAAGTACAGATGAATCCCTGCTGCCGTTGGATTTTACAGCCGTGTTAAAAAATGTGGAAGATTCAGTCTATCTAAACCGTCCAGAGATAAAAGCCAACGAATTACAATGGAAAGCCTTGGAAGTAGAACGGAAGAAGTACACCACAGTCTTATTCATTCCTGAATTAAATGTAGGCACTTACGGTTCTTATTTTGGACAAATAAACGGGAATGTTTCACCAATGTTCCCAAATCAATATCCTGAAACGCAACAGCTTTATCCAACAAGTGCATTGAATGTGTCATTTATGTGGAAAATTCCATTGGGAGCATTGACCTATCAAGGAGATAAAAAGACTTTTGAAAGTAAAATGAGACTCAATGAAATTGAAGAAGAGCAATTCAAAGTTCAAATCAATGAAGAAATTGCCAATGCCACTTCTGATTTGCAATTAGGGAAAGAGCAAATTAAAACTGCCAAAGAAGCCCTGGACTTTATCACAGAAGCATTAAACCAAAGTATTGAAAGGCAAAAAATAGGAACAGCCAAACCCTTTGAAGTCTTTCAGGCACAACAGTTTTTCCTGCAAGCCCAATTGGATTATTTGAAAACTGTTAGTGCTTACAATAAAGACCAATATGCTCTGAAAGTGGCACAGGGAGAGAACCTTTAACCTGGTTCAATAGGCAATGGGCAGTGGATTATATTCGATAGGGAACGGGGAATAGACAAAGGGCAAATGTATTTAGGATTTGCAAGTCAATGCCATTCCGTATCATTTAAAAATTTAGACTTAAGAATTATGAAAAAAAGAAAAAAAATTATAATGGGATTGTTGATGCAACTTATTCTTAATACAGGATGTGCTCAAAATCAGGATAATTCAGGTTAAATAATGCTGTTGTTATAATTAATATAAGACAATTCAATAATAATTACTATTTATACTATTTAGACGCCTACTATCCTGGAATCCAGCAGAAAGGATCAAAAGGAAAATTAGTAAACAAACGCAATAGAGTTCATTAACAAAATTATTTGCCCAGCAGTTGTTTCAAGATATACAGATCAAGGCCTTCATAATCGCGTTCTTCAATTAAAAGTTTTATCTGGTTTTCATCCAAACCACGTGAAATCTCCAGGAGATGATGAAACATTTCAAGGCTATTAGTGAGGTGTGCTGTAGCTTTTTCATCCTTTTGTGTTCGCATAGCTTTCACATCCAGGCCTATCCATTCACCCTTTTTTCCATAATCATGCAAATCGAGTATTCTCACCTGGTTAAACGCCCTCCGTATGTCAACTGAACCGAAGGATTTATCCTGATCGAATTTCAGGCCGTTCTGGTCATTCAGATGGACCGTCCATAATTTATTGTGAGCCAGGGCAAAACCCATTTCATCAGACGGATCCAGTCCGGCAAGTATGGCATGAGCGCTTTCGATATTTACCCCCACCCTGCCCGGGTCATTGGTAAGCATGCCGATAGCCAGCGCGTGGCCGGTTGTTGGAAGGTAGGCCTGGTCCATAGGTTCATTGGGCTTGGGTTCTATACAAATCCTGATATTTGGATCGTAATCAAGCATCGCATTGATTGCCTCCACCAGCCTTTCCGTTGCCACCCTGCTATCCTTGGCCTCCCGGATATAGGTACCTTCCCTTGCCAGCCAGAGGACCAGCAGATCCGTACCCAGGGCATTGGCTATATCTATGGCAACTTTCGACCGGGTAAGGGCATATTGCCGACAGGACGGATCGTTGGCTGTAAACCCACCATCAATGGTTTGCCGCGCTTCCCATAACCTGGGGGCTACAAACTCCGCCTCCAACCCGAGATTTTGAAGTCGTTTCCTGAGGACTGACGCCTCCTGCCGGGCCTGGGAAGGACTCTTGTCGTCCAATAAGGGAACCG
>CAZYDB010000246.1:0-5089 GCA_964645995.1 uncultured Roseivirgaceae bacterium | reverse complement strand
CGAAACCAAGTTTTTTATAAAGTTCCAGTTTCTGATCAAAAGCGATTGTCTTTCGAACAAGTGGGCCAAATACATCAGCCCCTTCATGAATGTTCCAGGGGCCAAAAGAGAATCTGAATTTTCCGGACATGGTATATTATGTTGTGATGCTGTGAATTAAAACCTGCTTTTTTTATTAATTTTTAAGAAAATCAAGATATTAAAAATTACTGAATTTCTTCAATAAAATAACCGCTTGTTTTTTTGTTATCTAAGGCCACAGGGAATAATTTATTCATAATACCTAATAAATCCGTATTATTCTTATAACAGATAAAATTAATAAATCAATAAGTTTAGGCCTGACATAATAAACTTCCGCATTAGTTTTCCTGATTTCTATTTTGATCGTAATATTGGTCAGCAATATATAATGGCCGATGACCAGGATTGAAAATATACTTTTATGGGTTGCCGTGATCCTGATAGTATATGCGCTTTTTTCAAAAATCAACTATACTGATCTGTCCTCTGAAGAGCCCAGAAGAGCCGTTATATCCATGGAAATGGTCATGGGCGGTCAATACCTTATCCCGCATGTAAATGGATGGCCCTATTTTAACAAGCCCCCATTATTTAACTGGGTTTTAGCTATATTTTTTAAAGTGCTCAACTCATTTGATGAATGGGTTGTCCGGCTGCCTTCAATGATCGCACTAATGATGACAGCTGTGATCAACTATTTTCTGGCCAGAATGTATCTCGACCGGAAAACCTCGATCCTTGGGAGTTTGATGTTTATTACCACCGCTGATCTCTTTTTTTATGGAAGTACCCTAACGGGGGAACTGGATTTTTTCTTTACGCTGATCGTTTATCTGCAGGTAATTTCCATTATACATTTCTATATCCGGAAGGATTACAGGAGCCTCTACCTTGTCTCCTATTTTTTTCTGGCCATGGGTATCATGTGCAAAGGCTTACCCAGCCTGGCCATACAGGGGCTTACGCTTCTGGGATTGTCTATCTTTGAAAAAAAGCCGAATATCTTAATCAACCGGCAGCATATATACGGAATCCTATTGATGACACTCATTATCGGAGCTTATCTTTTTCTCTACCATAGAACCGGACACCTGACAGACCTGCTGGCACGGCAATTTATAGAATCATATGATCGCAGTTTTGTAAAAATGAATCCCGGTCAGAATTTTATGAAGATCCTGACCTATCCCATAATGTGGATCCAGTGGCTGCTCCCCTGGTCTGTATTAGCAATATTTTTATTCCGTAAGTCTCTGATCCCTACATTGAAAAGTAATAATTTTATCATTTATTCAACCTTATTTATCCTCTTTAATATTCCCGTTTACTGGTTCAGTAATTACCATAAGGCCAGGTATCTGTATATCTTTTTCCCTTTTCTTATGAATATACTGGTGTGGGTATATTCATCTCTCCCGACGAAGGATTCATGGCAAAAAAGGGTATTATATTTATTCTTGCTTGTTTGTTTCATATTGCCCATACCCTTACTTGTTACCTTGCCCTTCCTCGAACCCATCCGCAGTATCGATAATATTTACTGGATCATTTCCATTCTTTTATCAATTTCGTTAATCCTTCTTTATCTGTTTTTCAGGCTTCCAAGACACAGGATCATATTGTTGATTATATTGCTTAGCATTATAAGGATCGGTGAAAATGAAATATATTTTCCCTCCTTCAAGCTTGATAACCAGGGAACAACATGGCGTTATCATGCAAACCAGGTGTTATCAATTACCGGCAAAAAACCGGTTTACCTTGCCGGAGAGCCTTATGAACTTATTGAAACCCATCGTATGCGATCCTTCCATTTCGCGGATACCGCCGTAATCACTCCTCCATTGATCGCTTACGAGGTAGTTTACTATATTACAAAAGGTAATCAGGAGATTATGAAATATCATTTAAATCCTCAAAAAGGTAATTTTTATATCTCTGAGGTAAGCTATGCCATGGAAAAGAATATCTTATACCTTTTCCTGGATGCATCGGGTGATAAAAATTTATGCCTGTTCAGAGAAGAGTAGATGCATTACGGTTCGTAAATGAGTTCCAGGCGAAAATCCGGAATAAACTAATCCCTCAGCAGAATGATTGTATTTATAAGGTCAGGGGAAACAAAATTGAAATTATGAGTTATAATTCTCATTCCGGTAGTTCAACCAGTTTTTCAATATAAGGTCATACAATTCCTTTGAGGTACATTTAAGCGATCCGGAAGAGAGAGTGATTGGTGTTCCATAGGTACGCCAATTCCATTCCATAGAAATTTTTTGAATCAGATCGGGCCTGTTAATATAGGTTTCAGGATTCCTGATCATCACGAGAATAAATTCCGAACCAAAGGTTTCATCTGTCTTCAGTTCGATAATGTCAGCCCATCTGATCCGTAACTTTTTATACGAATAATCTATAATTTCATCCCGGGTAATTTCAATCCCGGGCTTTTTGCTTATAAGTCTTCCTGCCATAATGATCATTGAAAAACCAAATATTGCCATGGCGGACAAGCCAACTGTTCTGGCAAGAAAAGGTGTAAACCTGTATTGGTATTCAGCGACCCAAAATACCCAACAGCCCACTAAACACAAAAAGAAGGCAAGAAAGATCAGAAAAATGATCTTCCGGTTACTTTTAGGTATGGTCTGACTTTTATGAACTGGCATTTCTTGATCCCTGGTGTCACCTGCAAGGTTATCAGTTCAGGCGGAAAAAAAGCCCCTTGATATTTAAATATAAATTATTTTGGTCAAGACACTAACTACCGGAGCTTTTTGCATACCTGCCCACTCGCAATAAAAATGCGGCAAGGAAAGCTACGATCGATGCTCCAAAACTGAACAGGGCACCCATCTTGGCAGAATCAAGGATATCACCCGGTGGGAAAGCCACTGTAGCCACGAATAAGGCAACGGTAAAACCTATTCCCGCCATAAATCCAAGGACTGTCAGGTCCCTGTAGTTCATGCCGGCAGGCATTTCCAGCCTGAACAACCTTACCGCAATAAAAGTAAGTAATACGATCCCTATTGGTTTACCAACAAGCAATCCCATGGTGACCAGTCCGGTTGCCAGCCCCATGGCGCTGAAAGCCACGCCGGCGTTGGCAAAGCCGAAAAGCATCAGGATGATCTCCACCGGATTTTTCCACCAGTGTTCAAAACGGTTCAGGGGATCGGTCAATTCCTCATCGCCAGTGCCCTCGAAAAAGCCGATATCGGATCCCTGATGAGGCAGGGTTGGTATGATTGGAACCAATGCAAGGGCAGGGTGGATACCTCCCATAAAAAACCCATACCAGGAAACCGGTCCGGCAATGAGGATATACCACCAGAAATTATTAACTTTTAACCATTTCTTCAGAACAAAAATATTAAAGAGTATCGCTCCGACAACAGCAACAAAAAACGTGACCAGGTGCATTTCACCTTGCGGATAGGCTACCGCCAGAATGATCAGGCCGGCGGCATCATCAGCAATAGCCAATAAAAGGAGGAATGGGATTGCCGGATGGCCCTTTCCGAAAACAAGCCTGGCAACAAGGTAGGAGAAAGCTATATCAGTAGCACAAGGTATTGCCCATCCCCTGGCAAGATCAGGAGCATCGAAGGTAAAGACACCGCCAAGATAAAAAAAAGCCGGACCCAATATCCCACCCAGGGTAGCGAGAAGAGGCGTAGCAGCCTTTTTGGGAGAGGACAGCGCCCCGCCAGGCAATAATGATTCCCAAATCTCCTTGGCAGCTAATGCAAAAAAGAAACACATGAGAATATCATTCACAATAAAATGAAAACTCACATGAGGATATATCTCGTGGTCGATAATTTCGTGATAATAGTGTGCATCAGTATTTGCCAGGAATAAAGCAACGACGGTGCCAACGATTAGGAAAACACTATTGTTCAGTAAGAATTTGATAACATCAGAACCTGAATCAACTTTTGCCATTTTTCTTCAATCTATAATGATCAATACTTTTTCAGTGAGCTATTTTCCCGGTTCATAAAAAAATTCTGTTAAAAAATCTGATTTCCTACCCGGGAATAAATCAGGCACCAAAATACTCCATCCCTTTCGTACTTAAAAATCCTGTAAATTATTTTTTTATGACTCTATGGAATTATCTTTCAAAAATGCTGCCGGCTTGATCTTCTTCTTGTGTATTTTTGCCCTGGTTTAAATTTTAAATTTTAAGTGATGAAAACAATACCGATTTTTTTATCTGTTTTTATAGTATTCATAATTTCTTGTGATAAACCAATGGAAGATCAATCCCCTGCTTTAAATCCATTTTTTGCTTCTTACGATACCCCGTTCGAAATAGCTCCGTTTGATCAGATTAAAATTGAACATTATCTGCCGGCAGTAGAGAAAGGTATCATCGAACAAAAAGCAGAGATCGATGAGATCATCAGCCGGCCTGACATGCTTGATTTCAGAAATACAATTGAATCCATTGACCGGAGTGGTGCGCTACTCGACAGAAGCACAAGTGTTTTTTACAATCTTTTATCAGCCAACACCAGTCCTGTCCTGCAGGATCTGGCCAAGGAGCTGTCTCCCAGGCTATCGAAGCATCGGGATGACATCTGGATGAATACCCGTTTGTTTGACCGGGTCAGGACACTTTATGACCAACGGGAAGACCTTGATCTGAGCAGCGAACAAATGATGCTACTTGAAAAATATTACAAGCGTTTTGTCCGTAATGGCGCAAACCTTAACGAATCACAAAAAGAGGAGTTGCGGAAGATAAACGAAGAATTATCGCTATTAGGTCTTCAGTTCGGAGATAACCTGCTTGCCGGGGATAATAATTGGAAACTGGTCCTTGAAAACGAGGAAGACCTGGCTGGTCTGCCGGATATGATCATCTCTTCTATGGCCAGTGATGCCGCCGATGCCGGCCTGGAGGGCAAATGGATGGTTACGCTCCACAAACCTTCGTGGATCCCGTTTTTGCAGTATTCATCACACAGGGATCTTCGGGAACAAATATATACCGCCTGGATGAGCCGAGGTAACAACAACGATAAAAACGATAATAAAAGTATCATTAAGA
>CAZYDB010000245.1:0-7251 GCA_964645995.1 uncultured Roseivirgaceae bacterium | reverse complement strand
AATATCGTAAATCCTTTAATGTCATCAAACCACAACATGATTTTGTATGTTTTGAGTCCTTTGTATAATATCGTAAATCCTTTAATGTCATCAAACCACAACGTGTTGGTCGTGGCTGATGTTATGGCCAGCAATATCGTAAATCCTTTAATGTCATCAAACCACAACAGAATTGCATCAGATGAATTTACAAACAAAATATCGTAAATCCTTTAATGTCATCAAACCACAACTATCCGCCTCCGCTTTTACCACATCCAACTAATATCGTAAATCCTTTAATGTCATCAAACCACAACCAGGGTTGTTATTTCTCGGGACGTAGTGTGTTATTCAAGATCAAGCACGATCTGAACGTTTTCTTTGACCTGCGCAATCAGTTCATCAGGCAATACACCGATCTTTAGAGTCGGTCTCCTGTTATCGGTCGCCCGGTTCTTTTTGTCCCGGATCTCCTTGCCGGCCTCGCAGTTCTTCGATATCTCCAGCTCATACTGGCCTTCCCGGACCGCTCCGGCGTCCCGGTATCCAGGCCGGGTACTGGAAGAGCAGCCAAAAAATTTCTTTCCACAAAGAACCCCACGCATGTTGACAATTGGGATCTTTCCAGTAAATTTGATCGTTGACAAGACATGACTATCCGCCTCCTGAGATGAAAAAAGTTTACCTGAGAATATTTCTTCCAACCATCTTGTCGATGCTGCTTTTCATCCTCACGATTTTCCTGATCATCATCCCGCGGTATAAGCAAAACATCATGAATGGCAAAAGGGAGATGATCATGGAGTTGACGAATGCTGCCATTAGCGTGCTGTCGAAATATGAAAATGATGAGCGCGAAGGAATTATGAGCCGGGAAGAAGCCCAGAATACAGCCATCTCAAGAATCCGATACCTACGCTACGGCGAGGAAAACAAAGATTACTTCTGGATAACGGACATGCACCCTGTAATGGTTGTGCATCCATTCAGAAGCGACCTGAACGGCAAGGACCTCACTGATTTCACTGACCCTCACGGGAAGAGGCTTTTCGTTGAATCTGTAGAGATAGTTAAGAAATCGGAAGAGGGCTATGTGGACTACATGTGGCAATGGAAAGACGACCCATCGCATATAGTGCCCAAGCTGTCATATGTCAAAATATTCAAGCCGTGGAACTGGGTAGTCGGTACCGGCGTGTATGTGGAAGATGTAAAAAAGGAGATATCGGCGGTCACGGCAAGTATGGTGCGCATATCCATCGGGATATCCGTTGCTATAGCAGCTTTGTTGCTGTTCATTTTTCAACAAAGTCTCAGCAGTGAGCGCAAGAAAATTGAGGCGGAGGAGGAACTGCATAAATCGAAGGAAAAATTCCGCACATTGGTGGAGGCGGCGACTGAGGGATTACTGATGGTTATCGATGGAAAGATCAGTTTCTCGAACAGCATTATCAGCAAAATGACCGGATATGACAGCGATGAGCTGGCGGATCTTTCGTTACACGAGATTATCAGCAGGACAAACAACAGCGACATCATTGATGCCTTTTCTGAGAACACGGTGAAGGAAGGCAAATATGAGCTGAACCTGATCACAAAAAACGGAGGCTTGCTCGAGGCGCTGGTCACTTCATCCCGGACAGAATTTTATGGAAAAACAGTAAATATTATCATTGTCAAAGATATTTCCATTGAAGGCAACAGCCCCTTTTCCACCGTTGATTATCAAAAACTGATCAGTGCACTCGACGTCGGATTTTTTAAAGCCCGGATGCACAAAAAAGGAAATTTTATTTTTGCCAACCAGACCACGGTAAAGATACTTGGATACGATACCTTCGGTGAGCTTGCCCAGGCACCCATTCTCGGATTGATTGCGGATAAGGAAGAGAGAAAAAACCTGCGGAGGACGCTGTTGGAGCATGGGTTTCTGAAGAACAAAATACTGAAAATCGCTGATAAAAATGGAATGCCGGCAATCGTTTCCGTATCGATGGTGGTGGTGAATAGTGAAAATCCGGACGACCTGATTTGTGACGGGATAATTGAGGATATCACCGGGCATGAAAATGAAAAAATCAGGTTACAGAATCTGATTACCGGCTATCAGGCCAGAGACCTGAGCTTGCACCGGGAAGTCCGGCACTTTGCACAACCCCTGCGATCCATCGATGCCAATGCAACACTTGCCGATGTGCTCAGAAGCCTGTCGGAAGGCAAATGTGACAGCTTGTTGCTCACAAAAAATGAAAAGGACTATCTTGGCATCATCACCAATACCGACATCCAGAGAAGAATTTTTGATCTTCAACTCAGCCTCGACAACCCGGCCTACATGATCATGAGCTCTCCGGTAGTGTATATTCCGGAAAGCACCCCGGCCATCGATGCGTTGCGGATCAGTGAGGCAAAAAACATCCATCACCCGGTAGCCCGTGATTCCGCATTGGAAATTACGGGGATATTGCGAACCGAAGATATTTACCGTGAAATCCTGGACACCACCCTGCCATTTGATGACGACCTCCGGAAGGCAGAAACGCCTGATGAATTGAGGAATTGTACCGTTAATTTTCGACAGTTCATCAATCCCATCGTAAAAAGTGAAGTATCGGCCAGTATCATTACACGCATTACCACCTCTTTCTCCGATGCCGTTGTCTGCAGGGTTATTGAACTGGCCATAGGAGAGCTCGGACAGCCCCCGGTTGATTTTTCGTTTATATGCATGGGCAGCGAGGGCCGTGAAGAAGAAACCCTGCTGACCGATCAGGACAATGCCATCATTTATGAAGACATTCCTGATATAAACGAAAATGAGGTTAAATTGTTTTTTGCAGGGCTTGGTGAAAAAGTGTGTAACACCCTCAACCATGTGGGATATACATTTTGCCTGGGAAATATCATGGCTAAAAACCCAATGTGGTGCGGCCCCATTTCCGTTTGGGAGAAATACTTCACGGACTGGATCACTTTGCCTGAGCAGCAGAATTTGCTGGACGCCTGTATATTTTTTGATTTCCGCAATGTCTATGGCCAGGAAGCATTTGCTGAAAGACTTCATCATGTGATATCAGCCTATGTAAAAGAATATCCCCTATTCCTGTATCACCTGGCCAACAATACAGTCCATACGAAAGCTGAACACGTGTCATCCGGTATTCTCACTGATAAAAGTGACGATATCGTAAACCTGAAAAGTGCCGTGATCCCCATCATCATGTTTGCCCGTACCTATGCTTTGCAGAACGACATCCGGTATTCAAACACAATCAAACGGCTGACGGCCCTGAAGGAACGCCATCTGCTGGGCGGTGATACCATTGATGAGATAATTTACGCTTATAACTTCCTGATGAAGCTCCGCTTTCGCAATCAAGTGGATCTATCTGAAAAAGATCTTCCGCTGACCAATGAGATGCACACCAGAAAGCTGCCGGAGCTTGAAAGCTACCTGCTGAAAAAAGTACTGTCATCTATTCGCGATTATCAGAATAAGATAAAAACCGATTTCAGAATTACCATTTAGGCCGGGAGAAGCTGGCATTGCCGAAAGCCCGAATGGTCAAACAGAAAAATAGGCATCACGCCTGAATGTACCATGCTCCTTCAAATCGATATATCCGAGCTGATTGGTGAGCAGCATTGTATTGCCTATTTGAATGGTATTATTGTTACGGTGGCTATGTCCATAGATCCAGAAACTGGCATTGCAGCCACGCACAAAATTGGTTAAGTCCACACAAAAAGCCTCATTGATCGGGCTGATTTTATGGATGGCGGAACTGCAGATTGGAGAGGGAAGATGGTGCGTCACCACCACAAAAGGGCGCTCTTGCTCCTGAACTGCCTGACCCAAAAACCGGATGCTTTCATTGTGAAGGCGGTTAAAATCTGAAGCCCTCAGCTTTCTGTTTTTATAGTTGATACAGTTAAAATCTGCCATGCCCTGCTCTATAAGCCTTTCATTTGGCAGACTGATCTTTGACCACAATGTACTGAATATGAACTGAACACCACCATGTTCAAGCACTACATTATTGACTAAATTAATCCTGGGATGTATCTGAATATTAAAGGTATGCCCGTATGATGCGATATCGTGATAGTAGTATTCATGATTTCCCGGCAACCAGTACACCTGTTGATAATTTTCAGCAATAAATCTGAAAAACGGGCCGTTCATGTGCTCGTCGTGTAAAGGCACAATGTCACCGGCCATGATCAGTATTTCTCCGGATACCTCAAGCAGACTGGAAGATACATGGCGGTAATTGCGATCTAGCTCCAGGTGCAGGTCAGAACAGTATTGAACTCTCATGAACCCGGCAGGTCTGAAGGTAAAGGATTAACATTTTTCACTATTTTTTTCATTGCATATAACTCTGAATTTTCGAAGGGTTAATGCAAAAACCGGCTGCTTATACAACTTTTCGCATCAGGTGCTTCAATAGGCCCCCGCTGACCCCTTGTCTTTAAATTTAATAATAAATCAGTTAATTACAACAGTGCGTAAATTTTGGGAATAACGCTTGAGTAATCAGGGCTTTGATGACCGGGGCCATCCGGCAGGAACCCTGCAGCATCCGGGGATTAGTACCTGGTATTTATTATCCTGGAAGGATTTATGCCAAACTTGAGCAAAATATTTGTCAGAGACTATGATTATTAAAATCATTTATTATATTTAGCCAGATTTTTAAGTTCCCGAAATATTTTTTTCACTTCAACAAAATTCAAAAAATATGTTACACGAACCGTCAGCACGGATAGAAACCGACAAAGCTGCATCCAAAAAAGCAAAATTAGGGGTTAAGATGTTTCTGTTTTACACGCTCGTGTATGCAGGATTTGTATTTATCGGCGTCGCACGGCCTGAATGGATGGGATTGGAGGCCATCAGTGGAATTAACCTCGCAATTGTTTACGGATTCGGATTGATCGTAATGGCTATAGTTATGGGCTTTGTCTATAACTATTTCTGCACCAGGATGGAAGATGAAATGAATAAACAATAACGGCCTACCAAAGACAAAGTTATGATTTACGAAGTTTCCAATCTCGCCATTATAATCTTCCTGTTTATAGTTGGGCTTGTTCTGGGTTTGTCGTTTTATTTTGCCAGAAAAACGAAATCAGCTGCCAAGTATTACGCGGCAGGCGGAAATATCCACTGGGCTGTTAACGGAATTGCTTTTGCCGGCGATTATCTTTCTGCGGCCTCATTTTTAGGTATCTGCGGCATGATCGCCTTTTCCGGGTATGACGGTTTTTTGTACTCCATAGGTTACCTTGCCGGTTGGGTGGTGGCGCTGTTTCTGGTGGCCGAACCTTTGAAAAAGCTCGGTAAATACACATTCACGGATGCACTGGACTCCAGGTTCAATTCGAAACACATAAAACTGGCCGCATCCATCAGCACCCTCATTGTATCCTTGTTTTACCTGATTCCTCAAATGGTCGGAGCCGGTGTTTTGATCGTACCACTGCTGGGATTGCCCCACTGGATCGGTGTTGTAATGGTGGGTTCTATTGTGATATTGATCGTAGGAACGGCCGGCATGACCTCTACTACCTACGTGCAATTTATTAAAGGGGGGTTGCTGGTTGTGTTTTCGACCGTTCTGACAATCTATATTTTGAACAACGGCATGTCACTGACGCCCAATGAAAACTACCACCAGTTCCTCCGGACAGAGGCCACCGTGACAAATGATAGCATTGTACAGGTTGCTGACCCCTCCTTTAGCCTCAAAAAAACCAGGGTGGTGAACGATCATCTGTTTGTGCAACTCGAAAAAGATGGTTTGCTATATTGGTTCAATGTAAAAAAAGACGATGAAAAAGCGGTACTCGAAGAAATGCTATACACGACGACCCCTCCCGATGGGACCGTTTTATATAACGGAGCGCCAAAATCGGACGGCAGATTTTACCAGGTTGGGCATCTGAGCAAGATCGTGGTAGACGGCCAGGAGGTAAGCGAAACCGGACCACTAAGTCCGTTTGAATTTCTGAAAACAATTGAAAATAGCGAAGTGGTAAGGTTTCCCAAAATGTCTTTTACTGACGGCGACGACGAGGTAACCGTCTGGTACCAGCAGGAAACAAAGGGCAAGGATGTGATGAAGCCCGGGCTTCTTTACAAACTCTCCACCGCTGCCGGAGCGACCAACTGGGACAGGTTAAACTTTGTTTCGCTAATGCTGGCCCTGTTTTTAGGGACCTCAGCTTTGCCGCATATTCTAATCAGGTATTATACGGTTCCAAGCCAGCGGGCAGCCAGAAAATCTACCATTGTGGGCATTTCAGCCATCGGATTTTTTTATATTCTTACTCTTTATATGGGACTCGGAGCTATGATCAACGGCGTATTGGATGTGGAGAGCAGCAATATGTCGGCGCCATTGCTGGCCAAGGCTTTTGGCATTGGTTTATTTTCCATCATCTCAGCAATTGCCTTCGCCACCGTGCTCGGCACTGTCAGCGGTCTTATTGTAGCATCTTCCGGCGCTATCGCGCACGATTTTATCGATAAGTACCTGCAGGTCGAAATGACGGACAAAGGCAAAGTAGTGGCAGGAAAAATCGCCGCCATCAGTGTGGGTATTTTAGCCGTGATTCTGGGCATTCTTTTCAAAGGAATGAATGTCTCTTTTCTTGTCGGACTTGCCTTTGCAGTGGCGGCTTCCGCCAACCTGCCGGCAATTTTGTTTCTACTATTCTGGGAAAAGACCACAGCAAAGGGCATTGCATGGTCGATCGTGGTGGGTGTGGTCACTTCAATCGGAATCATCCTGTTCTCCCCCTCCATGTGGGAAAGGTACGGCCTTACTCCGGCAGATGCGCCAATACCCCTGGATAATCCCGGGATCATTTCCATACCGCTGTCAGTACTGACACTGGTGATTGTTTCGCTCGTAACACAAAAAGAAAACGCTACAAAAACCCTTAAAAATTAAAAGTGCTCTGCCGCCTGATAATACAGTGCGGCAGAGCTTTGGATTTTTTTTCAACAGATAATACCCATTTAAATCTGATTTTTATGTGCCATAAATGTTTAATAACGGTTGCTTTTGCATTGCTCAGCATATTGCAGGCACCTGCTCAGGAAAAAACAGAACAACAAAAAACGCCGCTTCAATACAAACCTATAAAAATCAACGTGACCGAGGACGGCTCATATTATTTGAGGATCATTACCTGGGCCCAAATGTGGGCTACAGTCAATTATAATAATCCGGGCACAGTTGGCTACGATTCGGAGCC
>CAZYDB010000244.1:0-7307 GCA_964645995.1 uncultured Roseivirgaceae bacterium | reverse complement strand
TCCTGAGCGGCCTGCCCTGGTAAAGCCAAATGACATGGAGGTTCCCAGGCCCATGAACATCGTGCCGGCAGCCAGGCCCGTACCGGCTTTGAGAAAGTCCCGGCGATTGAAGCCTTCTGATTCTGTTTTTCTTTTCATTTTATTTCTTGTTATTCATTATAACATGACCTGTGCGGTTTCCCGTTAGTAAACTAAATACCTCTGTTCTTCGGGCATGGCTAGAATGGCTCCGTAAAAAATCCAACAGCCTTTTCCCACCCGGTCTCTTTAAAGATAGGAATTAAATGGATGGCAGTCAATAGAAAACAGGAGTTGCTGGCGCTAGTGACCGGTGGCTTTTATCTCATTAGGGCATTCTTCTGAAAACCCAGGCTTGGAAGAAAGGGAAAGCTACTAATTCACGAATTTATCTTTTATTATTCATTCGTGGAGATTTGTGTCATTCGTGGCTGAAAACTGAATATAACCCGAGATCAATACAGCAGCCCCAAACAACCTAAGGGGGATCCACTTCTTAAACCCTGTTTCAATATCATCCATCACCAGCCAGGAATTATCCAGGCCCCGGATCTGTTCTGTATTCTTGTTTCTTCTGCCAACTTCAAAGATGAAGCGTTCATCCACCAGAAAATCAGCTTTTTCATGAAGGTGGATGGTGTGTCCGGCATTATGGACCTGATTGAGAAAAAAAGTCTCGCGCAACGTGCCGGGATCGGGATTATTCTGAAATCATAACTGAAAGCCGTATTCTCAAAATATATCGTATCAGGTTTCTGTAAATGACTTATTCCCCGGAAATCTTCCTTGGCTGTTTAGTTTGAGATAAAAATACCGGATACACCTATCCTTGATTCCCTATAATAAATTGTTCTGTATTGAGATCAGGTAATCCGGATTATTGTTTTGAATCCAAATCAAAACAATTTATAAAATGTTTCAAACGCAATACATATTTGGTGGATCAGGTTGGAAAATTACGCGTTACAATTTCCCGTGTCTCCTCCGAGAAACTCAGGCTTAGGGTAATCGCATAAAACTTTTACTCCAGGTCCAGCACAATAAGGATATTTTCTTTTACCTTTTTTATTAATTCGTCGGGTAAAATGCCAATTTTTCTGGTCAATCTGCGATTATCGATTGCTCTTATCTGATCTATCATAATGTCACAGGCTTCACGGATATTTGCCGTACCTTGTTTAATGTGTACCCGTAAAATATCAGAATCTTTGCGAACATTTGTAGTAACTGGACAGACTATGGTAGAGGGATGAGGAATAGAATTGAGAAGGTTTGTCTGCAAAATCAATACGGGTCTGGTCTTTCCTGGCTCTGTTCCGATCTGCGGATTCAAATCGGCGATCCAGATCTCAAATTGATTAACCTGCATAATCGATATCCTCAAATTCTTTTAATACAGACATTGATTCATTTCTAACCATTTGAGATTCAGCTTTTAGTTTTTTCCCGAGTATCTGCTTACGCTGAAATTTGTTATAAAATTCAATGGCTTCGTTTATATATCTGTTGCGAGGTTTTTTAATCCGGGCAAGTATTTTTTCGGTCTCTTCGAAAATCGAATTGTCAATCTTTAAGGAAACTGTTTTCATGTAAGCTTATTTTATATCACAAAAGTATATCATTCCAGTATATTATTCAAGTATATGTTACATATATAGTTAACCTCAAATAGTCCAAATGAATAGCTATCCCAAGTGGGAATCAATATTTAAAGTCCGAGTTATCATCGACTGCTGATTGCTTCTTTTTAGCCTCCCTTTGCATTTTTACCACATACCTTACAGCATGAGAGGAAGAGAAAACCCTGATACACCCGGCCCTATGTGCTGGAGCGTCTCCTTAGGCACAATTCCGGGGGATCAGATCCCGGATGGCTGGAGAGCTTATGCCAATTACGTGTCCATGCGCGCGATGAGCGTTTCCAGGTATCTGGATTTTACCTGCTTATTGGCCAGCGCCTGTTTGAGAGGTGGAAGCTTCAGAATGATGCCCAGCACCGCGGCCAATGCCCGGTGGCTCCAGAGAACCTGGTTGTCGAAAATCAGATTTTGCAGTTTTCCCCTTTCGATGGCCATCATAACCGCCTTATGGGTCCCGTTCAGCGGGGTGATCACGCGCTGTCCCCGCTGCCGCAGACGCACACTGTTTTTAGGACACACTTTTACGCAAAGTCCGCATCCAAGACAGGTTTCTTCATTCAACAAAGCCTTCTTCTTTTTTTTTACATTCGGATCGTTGGCGGATACCAGTGTCATGGCTTCGACCGGACAAACATCCACGCATTTACCGCAACCATTACAGGTGGATTCGTCGACCACCGGTATGAAATTAGTCGTGTGCACAGGATGCATGATGGCCAGTTTCCGGGCGGCGATCATGGCCTCGCAGCAGCAACTGCAACAGTTGCAAATAAAATTCACATTCTCCCTCACATTCTCTCCGAACTGAACGAGGTAATGGTCATAGGCTTGCTGCAGGAGGTCAATACCTTCTTTTATATCGACTTTCCTGGCAATATTATGCCTGATGAGGGATACCCCGGTGGTATTGAAGGTCATGCAGATATCCATGGGGGCGTCACAGGCCTTGCCCAGGTGATGCATCTTATGCCGGCAGTAGCAAGTACCTACAGCCATGGCGGACGCTGTTTCGATAACCGCTGAAGCCCGTTCGTAATCCAGCACATGCAGTGCATGTTCGGAAGTCAGGACGGGTTCATGAACGAACGTTCTTCCAAGCTTGGTTTCGCCGGGACCGAAAAGGTCCTTTATGAAATCCTCCTCTACATTCATGTATTGATAAAACAGTTCACTCAATACCTTCTGATCGATGTCTTTCCGGACCCGCATCAATGAAAACTCGAAAAAACCGGCCATGGGGGGAGGCAAAGCATAGAATGTATCGCCATTATGCTGCATATCCACCAGGATGGCCCTGCCGGCCAGTTGATCCAGTATCTTACGCGTCTCGGTTACATTCAATTTCCAGATTTTGGCGGCTTTTTTGGCGTTGAAAGGTTTGATGGGAAGCATGGAAAGGAGGCCCGCTTCTTTTTCACTCACCAGCATTTCCAGGATGTTGAACAATAATTTCGTTGGAGGTGCGCCCTGCGGGAATTTATTGATCCTGTCAGCAAGGTGGGTATACCCTTTTTTAATGGTATGATGCGCCATGATAAAAAAATGACTTTCGCGAACCTCCCCCAATTTTTTGGTAGTGGAATAATTTACGAAGAATTTTTTAACGACGCAATTCTTGTGACGCAAGGATCATAGATCATACAGCAGCTGATCTGCAGTCAATGGGCATGGTTAAAAATGGCTTCGTCAAAAATCCAACAGCCTTTTCCACCCAGTCTCAGTTAAAGATGGGGATAAAATGGATTGAAATCAATAGCGGTGGAGGTTATGGGCACAAGTGAACAATCACATATATCTGACACAAACTCCTACCCGACTTTTTGTTCAGGCCTTTCTGCTTCCAGAGGTTGAAAAGACAATATTTAAGGTAAATCATATCAGATTAATGATCTTTTTTAGAATAATAAAGCTAAAATTATGAATTCTATTTTCATTATATTAGCTTTATTTGCTAAATTTAACCTATGATTACCCGACATGCAGAAAACAAAATCATAGATCTGCTATATGGATTCCCTTGTGTGGCCATTATTGGTCCGCGGCAGGTGGGGAAGACCACCCTTGCGAAACTAATTCAGAAACACTTTGTCGATTCCATATATCTCGACATGGAATTGACCAATGATTTCGTGAAGCTGGAGGATTCGGAAATTTTCCTCAAGCAACAGGAAGACCGGCTGGTCATCATTGATGAAGTGCAACGGAAAAAAAATCTTTTCCCGGTCCTGAGGGCTCTGATCGATCAGAAAAGAAAACCCGGGAGATTCCTTCTACTGGGTTCGGCGGCCCCGGATCTGCTTAGAACCAGCTCGGAATCCCTCGCAGGAAGAATAGCTTATTTTGAGCTTACGCCTTTTACAATTTCTGAAGTCTATCCGGAATATGAGATAAGCCGTCTCTGGATGAAGGGCGGCTTTCCTGATCCATTCCTGAATGACCGGTACTGGTTGGAATGGATGAATAATTTTGTGAAAACCTATTTTGAACGGGATCTGCCTAATCTGGGATTCCCGGCCGATCCCATTACGGGAGAGCGTTTATGGACCATGCTTGCTCATCTTCATGGGAATCTCGTAAACTACGCCGAACTGGGCAAGAGCCTTGACCTGAGTATTCATACCGTTAAAAAGTATATTGGGTTTCTTGAAAGCGCCTTCCTGATCAGGACAATAAAACCCTTTTTCTCCAATCTAAGGAAAAGGCTGGTCAAATCACCGAAAGTGTATATCCGTGATTGGGGTATTATGCATTACTTGTCAGGTATTGAGAATACAACACAATTGTATGGGAACCCGAAGAAAGGCGCATCATGGGAAGGATTTGTGATCGAGCAGATATTTTCCGTATTACCTCCGAACCGGAAAGTATTCTTTTACCGTACGCATGACGGTGCCGAGCTGGATCTGGTGATCGCGAGAGGCGATCGTGTTGCCGCGGCGATTGAAATTAAATTCGGATCCGGTGCCAGGATGACAAGGGGAAATACGGAAGCCTTGCGATTTCTTCAAGCAGACCGGAATTATCTGATTGTCAATGATGACACGGATTATGAAATATCGGAGAAGATCCGTGTTTGTGGATTATGGAATTTTCTTAATAACCACATTGATTTGCTCTAGATTCCGGATATCCCGGTATACGGCCCCGAAGATTATAATACAGCCCTCGTCGGCTCCTTCCTGGATCCGGGAGGCGATATTCACGCCATCACCCAGCACATCGTGTCCCTCGAACACCATCTCGTCTTCATGGATACCGATCTTCAGGGGGGTGTTCTGTTCCAAGCAGGCCTTCTGGATGCCGATGGCACATCGCACTGCCTCAGAGGCCAGGTTGAAACTGATGAGCATGCCGTAGCCCATTTCCTTGATCAGGGTGCCGTTGAATTTAGCCAGTTGCTGCCGGTGGTTCTCTCGGTTCTTCCTCAAAACCTCGAAAGCTTTATCCTCATCACTCCCCATTAGAGCAGTGTGCCCAACTATATCAGTAAACATTACAGCGATATGGCGGCGGTCCTCGGGCATGGTTAAAAATGGCTTCGTGAAAGATCCAACAGCCTTTTCCACCCGGTCTCTGTTAAAGATACGGATAAAATGGATGGTAGTCAATAGAAAACTGGAGTTGCTGGCGCAAGTGACCGGTGGCTTTTGCCTCACGTCAACATTTGCGCCAGGGTGCGGATATCAACGATCAATACAACAGCCCAAAAAGCCAGAGTGGGATCCGGTTGTACGCTCCCGTTTCTATTTCATCAGCGGCTATATAGGCATCTTCTAATCCGGATATTTGCCTGGCGTTTTTGTTTCTTCCGCCAATTTCAAAAATGTACTTTTCATCCACCACAAAATCCCCGTTCTTCGGAACAGCTACAGCATGTCCTGCATTTTGCACCTGGTTAAAAAAGAAAGCCTCTCTCAGGCTGCCTTTGTCTGCAAGATCAGAAAGGATGTGGTACAAATTCGGGTTTTCCAGATAGATTTTATCCGGCTTTTGTAAAATACTGATGCTTTTCCCTGCAGCACTCAATGAATTGATCAGTCTGGCTTTCTCCAGGTAGTGGATATATTGTGTGAGCGTATTTCGATGGATCCCGATCCTCTCGCTTAGCTTACTGATATTCGGCTTGAAAGGCACATTTCTGGATAATATGTACAATAACTGGTGGACCTTGCGGGAATTGTGCGGATCGAAACCTTCCAGGAACTGCAAGTCAACTTCAAGGATCAATCGTATCATCTGTTCTACCCGTATGGGGTAGGTGCGGATATTTTCTGCAAAAAAAGGATAATATCCGTTCTTCATATAGTCCTCAAAAAATTGCAAAGGCCTGAAACCGGAAGTCAGGTCGGAGGCGATCGCCAGATGCTGTGAAAATATATTTTTCAAAGGAACGGGGTCCAGGTCAATAATCCCCGTGAATTGCAGAAATTCCCTGTAGGAAAGACCGGGTAATTCATACAATACAGCGCGCCGGCTCAAATCGACATGCTGTTTTAAAAGGTCAATGACCGATGATCCGGTAAAAATGATTTTTATATCCTTGTAGACATCATAAAGATTCTTTATCTCCCGGGCCCAGGATGGGTATTTATGAACTTCATCGAAGTAGATGGTCTTCCCCCCGCGTTGCCGGAAAGTTTCAGCTACATCCAGCAGGGAATGGGAAGTGAAGTAGATATCATCCAGGGAAACATACAGGGCATCTTTCCCTATGCCATAACTTTTCTTCAGATGCTGAAGCAGAAGTGTGGTCTTGCCGGTCCCTCTAGCCCCGAATATACCGATTAAACGATCCGACCAGTCGATTTTTGATGTCAGAAAACGCTCCCACTTCAATGATTGCTCCTGCACCAGCAGATTGGATTTTCGTAGCAATTCTTCCATAATGCTGTTTTAATACAGCAAAAATAATAAAAAATAATCAACTCTACAAACAATAATTCCTTTTTATGCTGAACAAAGTATTAAAATTAAAGAAGACTGCTTTTCGGCCGGGTTGGAAGTACAGGTAAATTTCTCCCCGCATGTAAAGGGATAATCAGTACCGGTAATTCCAGTGTATGTGTTCTAACCCATTTCAGTTTTTTTCTTTAAGCCATTTCAGCAGTTCCTCATCAAAAACATCAGGTTGCTCTAGTTGAGGAGTATGACCGCTTCTTTCAAAAATCCGTACCGTTAAATCATGGAATTTGGGCCTGAAAGGATCCCAGGTATAGGCGGGTGCAACGATATTATCATATCGTCCCAGTGCAAGAAAGACCGGGGCACTTAGTTTATCCAGATTTTCGGGGTGATGTCCCGGATGAAATATCCGAATTCATAGGCCATGTCATCATGCACAAAAAGTTCATCCCGTCTAAAAATGGCATTTGTGGTCTTTATGTTTTCCGCAAAATTATGGAACATGTTTTCCGTTTCCTCCCGGTTCTGGGTGTTGTTGGTCAGATAATTGACATAATCCGGGGTCATCATGGAGAGGCATGCTTCCATCTCTCCATTCATCCAGGCGGCGCAATATTCATCATTTAAAACCTGGAGTTCATCGGCCGCCTTATCGTAGGCCTGGCCGCTCTGCGGGTTCTGCCGGCAGGCAACCAGCAATAATGCAATAAGTAGGGTTAAAAGTCTCATGGGTTTGTTTTTTTGGCG
>CAZYDB010000243.1:0-7316 GCA_964645995.1 uncultured Roseivirgaceae bacterium | reverse complement strand
GGGGAGATGGGGAGATGGGGAGATGGGGAGATGGGGAAATGAGGAGATGGGGAAATGAGGAGAAGGGGAGATGGGGAGATGGGGAGATGGGGAGAAGGGGAAATGGGGAAATGGGGAAATGGGGAGATGAGGAGATGAGGAGAAGGGGAGATGGGGAAAAAAAACGGAGACGGGTGTGAGCATAGGGTGTGAATTGGCGTTCAGGCCTGATATTTTCATCAATAATTCACCGGCGGGTGCTAAAATTATCTTAACCTATTCATAAATTTTTGTTGTTCGGTGTATATTTAAGATATATAGGTGATATTCAATAAAATACTTCGCCAGGTTAACCCTGATGTGCTCCATCAGCCTGATAGGGTGAAAAATTCGTGAATTTTTCAGGTTAAATTAGACCATTCCTTGGCAGGCAGCGATTTTCTGTCTATGCCATTGACCGTTAACAAATTACCATTTACTGTTTTTTTTGATCTAATCTGATTTTTTATCGTGATTCAATTTTTTATAAAATATTCCTGTTATGAAAAAGTTAATTCTATTGATCGTTACGACGGCTTTTTCCGTTGTTTTTGTTTTCGCTCAGAGCGGCAATACCCGGATCTTCACCATGTTCACATCCTATGGCTGCGGCTGTACGGGCTCCGGTGGCGCCCCGGAAAATTTCATGACCAGCGAGGAAGTCATGGAAGCTCTGAGAGAAGCTTGCAGGGGCGTGGAGTTTATCGAGTGGGAGCGTTCCTACAAGGAAGCCTGTGGGGAAGTGGAAAGCAACCGATCCGGTTACGACGGCGTGCTGATCATCGGCAGGATTGCCGGTGATTACCGTTTGGCTTTCACCGGTCTGCCTACCATCGTAGTCTATAACCTGTTCGAATTTATGGATGCCCAGCCCTACTACCTGTTTAAAACAGGAAAAATGGATAAGGAAAGTGTGCTTCAAGGGGGCTCGGACTTTGAACCTGCCCCTATCCTGACGGCCCAGTTGGACCGAAGGAATTTAAGCGACCCATCCGTGACCAGGGCGATGTTCGATGACCTGGTCTATAAGATCGATCTGATCCGGGTGGTTAAGGAGCTTGGGGAAACCAGGATCCTGATGGCAAAAGGCTTTCCGGACGAGATCATTGCCAGCGTCAATTACCGGGGTGATCACAACCAATCATTTCCGGGAGACCATAATGAACGTTATACCCGGGAGTTGATGGAACTTTTCGGAATAGAGATCGTTCCCGTGGAGGCGGAGGAGTTTTACGAAACGTATAAAAAAGTTGATATGAGGCATGCCGAGGAAGTAGCCGGTGAATGGATCCGTAATGCAGCTAGTGTGGAAGCTTCCAAAGAGGAGATCATCAAGACCACCCGTGGGTACCTGGCCCTTGAAGCCTTAAGAGAAAAATATGATTGCAATGCGGTGTCCACGCATATCCGGACCGTTACCGGGAGTGGTGAACTGCAGGACCGGTACAATCCCGGCATGGGGCTGGAGCTGGGATTTAAAACCCGGGGCATACAGGCTGTCTGTCAGAATTACCCGGATATCCTGATCAGCCAGGTGCTGGCTTACCTGATGACCGGCCGGCCCAGCATGCTTGGTGATTTTATTTATGACGAGGCCAACGCCACTGAGATCATCCTGCATTGCGGCATACCGGTCAATCCCTACGGAGGTGACCGCCGGATCCCCTATACGATCAGGACCCATGCCGAAAGTCCGGTGAGAGATATTCCGGAGGAGGCCGGCTCATCGACAGGAATCACCGCCGAATGGCCGGCAGGCGAACCGGTAACCTTATGGGAGATCCATACGCTTAACAAAATCTTAAGGCTGCATACCGGTAAAATAGTGGATGGTCATCGCATCTATACCGGCGGTGAAAACCTCGATAATGTGATGTGTACGGCCAAGATCGTGATCAAACATGAAGACATAGAAAAAATACAGGACCGGTTTCAGCCTTATCTGTATGGCATCCATACCGCCGCCACCCTTGGCGATCTGAGGACGCCTTTGAAGGATGTGGCTGTTTTGCTTGGGCTTGATGTGGTAGAGACCGACCGCTGAGGGCAAGGTGCCGGGAAAAACTATCCCCGGGTCTTCGGCCGAAGACCCGGGGGCTAAAAAATTATTACATCTCAGGTTCGGGGTAGGTGCATACACGTTAGCACCTTACTGTACTGGATCAATCACCTGGTAGCCGGTTGAGGTGCGATACCCATTATCGTAATCAAGGTTGCCAGATGTCATATCGATCCGGACATACCCGTTTTCACCCCAATTAGAACCCCAGTCCATTTTTATGATCCAATAGTCCACACCACCTTCGCTTCCCCAGCCCACTACCAAGCGGGCCGTATTACTATGCGGTTGGTCTGATGGATCCTTATATATTCCACCGGTATATATAGTAAAGTCACTACTAGCATATAGTTGGATGACCACTGGGCCACTATTATAGATCTCGGCTTTCATCTCTTCGATAAAATCCTCAATTCCGGTGTTGGGCAGATACCAGTCATTTTGATCGATTAAAACCCTTATGCCATTGGTACAGGGATTACAGGCCACATCCGCTGCCTCATACGGGAAACAGGTTTCATCCACCACGCCATTATCCTGGACATACTGCAAGGCAGATCCCACGTTCCCTCCGCTGCAGCCAAAACTCCATGGATAGGATCCACTGCAGGAAAGGATCTCCTGTTCCGAAAGATCGAACTGCGGCATGGGATCTCCGGCCCGGTAAGCCTGGATATTGGCCCGGGCTTCGATCATGCCAACGGCTGAAAATACATAGCAGGAACCACAACTGCCCTGATCACGGATGGGTGATATAGCACCGGGGATGGAGGAACGCCAATCAAAAGAGGCAGGAAGCGTACCGTCAAAGCCCTCGTCAATATTCCCGTCACAATTGTTGTCGATCCCATCCTCGATTTCAGTGGCACCGGGATTGATGTCGGCATTTGTATCATCGCAGTCACCCCCGGCTATCGTATATCCGTCTCCATCCAGGTCACCGCTTTCCACGCATACGCCATTTTCACAGGATCCGGATAAGCATTCTTCTGAGGCTGAGCAGGGATCTCCCAGTACTGTCAGGGGCACACAGGCACCTGCTTCGCAATAATAACCCGGAGGACAATCCTCACTGCCGCTACAAGCAAGTGGAATACAGTCCTCGTCTATTTCGCCATTGCAATTATTATCGACTTCGTCACAAATTTCATCAGCATCCGGATTGATCCCTGAATTACTATCGTCACAATCGGTCATGTCGATCAGGAAATGTTCCGGTTCCGTAACGCCTTCAGGTACGTAAACCGGTGAAAACTTATCGCCATACCCATCACCATCCCGGTCGGCGTAGAAATATTTTCCGGCTGTGAACAAGGAAGCCGGCAATACGACAAAGCCTCCCTGACTCAGGTAAATCGTGTCGTTGCTGATCGTCAACGCCTGCAATTCGTTGGTGGGGTCGACGTCCACGTCCGGGGAGAGTTTCTTTGGCGTAACCGCCATATCCCGGATATTGGGCGTTGATACTGCATCCACTGCCAGCTTCGGGGTAGTAACCGCCCCGTCATCAATTTCCTTCAGGTTGCTCAGGTCTGATTTTCCTCCATCTTCCAATAATAAGACCATGTTCTCTTCGTCGTATTTCAACTGTTGGTCGTCGGTGTTGAGAGGGCTCAGGTCCACGATGTTGCCATCCTCTATCGCCAGGTTCTGTCCGTCGAATGTCAGCTCCTGGTCATCGGTGTTGACAGGACTTAGATCTACCGAGTTCCCGTCCTCAATACCCAGCAGTGTGCCATCCAGTTTCAGGATCTGATCATCGGTATCCGTATCGATGCCGCTCAGGTCGACGGTATTGCCTCCCTCGATGCTCAGCTCGGTTCCTGCCAGCATCAACTCCTGGTTGTCGGTATCGGTGTCGAGCATGCCCAGGTCCACCATGTTGCCATCTTCAATGCTCAGTTCGGTGCCTTCAAGGAACAGGTTCTGGTCATCGGTATCGGTAAAATCAAAGGCTGTGGCAAGATCTACGGTGCTGCCCTGATCGATGGTCAGCTCAGTGCCTTCCAAAGTTATGTCCTGGATCTCGTTCGCGGGATCGGCATCGGCATCCTCCGGGAGCAGGATGGTGTTCCCACCGGTGATGGTGAGCTCGTTATCTTCCAGCTCGAGGAACTGGATCTCATTTTCGGGATCGCCGTCGAGTTCTTCCCCATAATCGGGAAGCTGGATGGTGTTGCCATCGGTCAGGGACAGCAAATTATCTTCCAGTATCAGCTCCTGCAGCTCGTTTTCCGGGTCTGCATCCGCATCCTCCCCATAAAGTGCGAAAGGGACCGACAAAAGCTCAACCGATCCCATATAGTTGAAGTTGTTCTGGCCTCTGGGGTCGATGGCTACTTCCATATATTTATTGCCGGTTTGCCAGGGAATGTCCCCGAAGCTGCCGGCCCCGGCATTACCCCGTCCTACCTTGACGGTGAACAGGCCGATCAGGCCGGTGCGGGTCTGATGGGTTTCCTGGTACAGGATACTGCCATTTTCTCCTTCCGAGATGGTGATCCTGACCGAAATATTCTGGTTAACGATGGGCGAACCGTTATGGCGTTTGGCGATGGCCTGGTAATTGAAGGCCTGGGGTACCTGCGCCGCCATATCCAGCACGACAAAAAGGCTGATTAAGAGTAGAATGATTTTTTTCATGATGCGCTAGTTTTTGATGATCCTGAGATAATCGGGGGTTTCCGAGTCCGAATAATTGATCTTCAGCAGGAAGAAACCGCCTGGAAGGGCCCGGGTATCGACCGGTTTACCGGAGTAACCGGCCCTGAAGATCATATTCCCGTTGAGGTCGAATACCTGGATCCCTTCGATGGTCAGATAGGCATGTTTCAGGTTCAGTTCATCACGGAAGGGATTCGGGTACAGATCAAGATCCATCAAACGCAAATCTTTCTCAACATCACCTTCGGCATGGATCCAATGTTCCAGAAGGTATTCATCACCTTCCAGGGTGGCAGTTACAATATCACCGATGGAATATACCAGTCCCATTTCCTCATCGAGGGACAGTGTTTTACCTGAAATAGAATTGATATCATCCACCGATTGGGCGCAGGCCATGGCAAGGGAAATAAAAAATAACCCCCCAGCCATGAGTAATCGGCGTTTCATAATAGAGGTATGTTAGGTGAAAAATGGCTACTAAAATCAAGCTAGAAATAATAATTGATTTTTCCAATAAATAATGTTAATTTTTTGTGAAGCAAGTTTGAATGACAGAAGACCTGCATGATGTCCTGAAGTTCCTGAGTATATGCTTCGGGGTTAGTTTTGGGAAGACCGGGAGGAAATGGAAAACAGGGAAGTACTCTAATTCTTTCCGTCAAATTCATTGGGTGTATTCCCGGGATATAGTATGATGACAATTTTCTAAAAAACCTCCGGGGTCCCTTACCTGGGAATAGAACCGGCCCCGGAATAAATCCGGGGATGGAATAGATTCGGGGATGGAGAGCCGGGAGGGGGTGAAATCAGCGAAGAGATCCCTGCGGGATCACATCAGGAGGGGGGCGATGCGGTCTACCTGAACCGTCACTCGTACCCATTGCAAACACTCAGACCAGTGGAGAATATGGTATTGTTTTGAATGGAAAATGTGTACAAACATTGAAATGTTAAATATTTAATGTCTGCTGGTTTTTATTTTCCTCTTTTAATGTCTATTTTTTAGTAAACATTAAAAATACCTTAATTTAAGGTTTTTATGAATTGACTGTTCTTGGAATGACTTTGTACAAAACGTTCAATATAAATCCTGATCGAAATCAACCCTGGAATGACCTGCCTGATTTACCTCTGGATGAAGGTTATTTTAAGTCGATAAAAGTTCTTGAACAGTTAGTAGATTCCAGATCTGCCCTGGCCAGGTTATTTGGTAGATCGGTAGCAATTCCCAACCAGGGAATTTTTATCAACACGATCAGCCTGCATGAAGCAAAGGCTTCCAGTGAAATAGAGAATATTTTCACTACAGATGACGAATTATATCGAGAATAAGGGAGCGTCCGGGATAAGAGGATCGGCGAAAGAAGTTTTACGTTATCGGGAGGCATTATGGGCTGGCCACCAATATTTGTTGGATCACGGCTCATTTGATCTTGATTATTTTATAAATATGTATCAGATCATACAACAGATCCGTGATGGATTACGTCCTCCGCATACTCGCATTTATATTAAGCAGGGTGGTTCAGGACCAAATGCAGGGAAACCTGTTTATACTCCTCCGAGGGGTGCGGACATTCTGAAAGAAAAAATGCAAAATCTTATTGAATTCGTCAATGATGATACTAAATTCAGTGTAGATCCATTGATCAAAATGGCCATAGCGCACTATCAGTTTGAGGCCATTCATCCGTTTCGCGACGGAAATGGCAGGGTTGGCAGGATCTTTATCATTAATCTTTTGACACAAAAGGGATTGCTTGATTTACCTATATTGTTCATTAGCAAATACATTATTAACAATAAAAATGATTATTACTCATTGCTGGCTGGTGTAACTCAAAAAGCCGGATGGGAGGAATGGATTCTTTTTATATTGAAAGCGGCTGAGATTACGGCCAATATTACTTATGATAAGATCAATGATATTCTTTTTGCCAGGGATGATATTTTAAAAGTAATTAAAGAAAACACCAAGATCCGGAAGGCTGAACAACTGGTACAGATATTGTTTACCCAGCCACTTGCCAAGGTCAATCATCTCACGGATAGTAAGATATATGCAGAAAATACGGCTAGAAATAACCTAAACCAGTTGACGCATCTGGGTATTTTAGAAAAAAAAACAATTTCCGGACATCATTATTATCTAAATCTGGAGTTATACCGGATACTGGCGGAATAGTGGATTTTTTTACTGTTCATTGTTGGTCCAGGTGACCCTACGCCTCGGTCCGATCTGAATATATGAGCCGGGAGGGAAAATGACAGAAGACCGGGGATGGGAGAAAAAGGATGGAAGATAGAAGCCTGAAGCTGAAAGCCTGAAGTTGACAGCCTGAAGCCTGTCTGTTGAAAATGCAGGCCGGAAGCAGGAGGTGCTATAGCTTGCTACAATTACCTGATACTATTTAAGTAAAGTGACACATGGATATTGAATCAGGATTGGAGGTTTATCTAACTGGTCAAATCTTACGATGAAGTTACAGATCGTAAAAAAGGTAATTCCTGGTTCCCTTTTAAGGAGACCCAGGAACGGGATTAATACCAAATGGAGTAAAAACACCCATTT
>CAZYDB010000242.1:3337-7339 GCA_964645995.1 uncultured Roseivirgaceae bacterium | reverse complement strand
TATCGTATTAACTAATCCAAAAGAATTTATTGCAATATTACCAATATTATTCTGCCATTGAATTAGGTTCTGCCCTTTCCCGAAAGTCAAATTAATAGGTCCAACTCCAACCGTGACTTTTGAAAATGAATCTCTTTCCATTGCCCAATTATTTCCAATGGATCGACCAACAGTTCCTATCCCTTGAAATAATAATTTTCCTGCTAATTGTATACCTTTCTTTTTCGAGCCCCATGCATTCACCATTCCTAAACCTCCAGAAGAAGTAAATCCTCCTGATGCTAATCCAACTAGTCCGCTTTTATATATATTATCCAGATTTCCATCACTAAAGGCAGTAATAGCCATATTGACATTTCCACTTTGAATAGCGCTTGTGGTAATTCCCCATCCTTTAGAAATAAATCCTGCAGAATTTGTAATTCCAGTAATCCCCCCGGAAGCTCCTATTGCTGCTGAGGTAAGAACTCCTGCACCTGCTCCAATTAGGGCGCCAGTTATAGCTCCTTTGTACCAATCACTATCCCATTGGGTAAAATCCATTGTTCCTGATTGTATTGATGCCCCTGAATAAGCTCCAACAGCCGCCCCGATAATCACAGGTACAAACCATGCCAATTCTCCATCCGGATCTATAACTACGATGGGATTATTACCCATACCCAAATATGGGTTTGCAAATTGTCCTGCTGGATCGCCGGCTAAAAATCTACCAACCGCCGGATCAAACATCCGGGCATGGAAATCATATACATTCAATCCTTCTTCGTCCATCCATTCTTTTCACTGGTAGAGATACCTGTTCTTCTCTGTTCCAAGTCTTTGGTAGGAATTGCCAGCCAGCAATCCGCCGAACAGATAATAATCCTCGGCCTGGATCACCGGACTCAGTTCATGAGTAATGGTCAGGTCATCGAAATAGACATCCACTGTTTCGTCATTCTCGTTGGAAAGATATACGTACAGGAATCCGTTCACTTCCACATCCAGCGTCAGTGTCAGGTGCTCATGCTGTATATCCGTTCCGTCTTCCAGCGCCGCTGTGCTGATCTGGTCGAAGCCCATATCCTGGAAGATAAAATTTCCGTCGAACAGGATATAGTTCAGAAACGCTTTGGGGGCATCTACATGTTCAAGGTCTTCGGTACCGATAACCGGTCCGGTACTGAATAGATCATAAAAAGCATCATAGATGATCTGTTGCTCTCCGGCGCTTACATTAAATGCACCGGTTATGGCATCCAGGATATCCGCTGCCACAGTCGTATTCTGAGGATTCGAGGGATCGAGGTATTTGGCATATGCATCGAGCACTACCTGATCACCTTTACCGACTACCAGCATTTTGGATCCCCCGATGATCTCGGTCGTAATTCCGCTAAGCCGTTCCGATTTCCCCGGAGAAGTGATACCGGTATGGTCATAAATGTCAGCCGATATAATATTCAGATCACCATAGTTTTCAAAAACAGAACTTTCATAGGTCTGATTCGAGGTTTCGTGTGTGAGTTCGTAAACCAGAGTTTCCTTTTCGGTAAAGGCTACACGGGTATTCCCAAGATGATCCGTCAGGAAGTACTGGTATTGATAATCGCTCTGCATCCCTCCAAAATAAGGATCCACGATGCGGCCTTCTTCGGTAAATATCTGTATCAATACGCTGTCCATATACATATACTCACCAATATAGTCTATTTCAAGAGCATTTTCAATACTACCATTCACGATCTGTTGCCTTAATTTTGTCCCGGCAGCATCATAGGTAAATACAATGTAGCGGTTCTGATCAAATTCGATTTTCGAGGGCAGGTTCATCTCATTGTATTCGATGTTGGTAATCCCTTTATTTGTATCCTTGATCAGGTTTCCATTGGCATCATAAATGTATTCTTCGGTTCCGGAATACGTCGATCCGTTATCATTAAATCCACCCACATAGGTTGTGGATTTTGAATCATCTACTGCTTGTAACTGATTGCCGGAATAGGAATAGGTGAGATCATCTATATCACCAAAAGTTTTGATCTCGGCCATCAGATCACTGGTAAGCCCCTTTCGCTTTATACCGGTAATATTGCCATTCTTATCGAATCCATTCATCTCCACATCATAACGTTGATTTTCAGTACCGTCAGAGGAATGGTAATCACCAAAACGAATCTTGTTGGTATTATCATACACATAACCATATTGTCGTTGTGCATCATCCAGGGCGGATTTCCATTTTACCCCCGAAATATTCCCGCCATACTGATCCTGGTCGGTATCAAAACCGGTTGTATAATACATCTCCATACCAAAAAGATCATTCGGATCCGAAAGAGCCGCATCATTGATCCTGGTCATCCAGCCCCGGACATTATAATCATAATCGATCGATTGAGCAAAACTTGTTCCATTGTCTTTACTGTCCAGTTTTCTGTTGATCAATTCTCCCAGTTCATTATATTCATTCCTGGACAGGATCACCGGATCTTTATTCTGTACCTGATGGACAACTTCAAGCAAACGATCAGCATGATCATAGGAATAGGTCAGTTTAATCGTCCTCTCGCTTTCTCCAGGCAAATTCGTGGAATGTGTTGTTAAAGATTCCGTCAGATTCCCGGTAAAACTATACCGGTTGCTTACACGGTCCCAGCCTCCCAGGTGATTATCCGAGATCAACTGGATCACCTGGTAGCGATCATCATAATAGGATATTGTCTTCAACATTGTTCCGGAACCATCCAAGATCCTTGTCTGACTACCCGTCACCTGTCCCCGGAAAATATCGAGTTTATCCGAGGTAGTATATGACAGATCGGTTTGAAAAGAAAATATTGAACCGGCAGAACTGAATGGGGTAACATCCGTCATAAATGAATAATCATCGTAATACGAGATCGTAAAAATATTATTCATGGTGATGTTTTTGGGATGGGTCTGATTGAGGGTATAGCCTGCTATAGCATTATAATTACCCAGGGCTGAATCATCAGACTCAGATCTTTCCGATGAAGAAAGTCCCTCGAGTGAAGCAGCCAGTTCTTCCCTTGTATTGTTGAGTGTTACAAATCCTGTCATTACGGGCCGGTCGTGCCGGTCATATTTCGTGAAGGTCCATTCATTTGTTTCACGCTGAACGCCATCCTGCGTATAGACCAGGCGATTCCATTTATCATATACCATATATACCCAGTCCGTACCGGGGGATTTCTGGGCGATCAACCGGTTCTTCTCATCATATCGTTTCTGAAATCCCCAGGTATCCAGCATCGTAGAATCCGGATGTTCGAAACCAATGGAAAAAGTTTGGCCATTTTCTGCCTTAAAATGAAATCCGTTACTCAGTGTCATTGTCTCACCCGGTTTAATCATATAGGATTTATTCAGGTAAGAACTTAAAGATTTGTCGGCTGTTACATATTCCGTTCCTTCCGGAATTTTTCCGAAATAGGTTATTCCCTTTTCCTTAAAATCATGAACCATAGCGGGAGGTTCAATAAAAAAATCAGAACAAACTCATTCCATATTGAAAACTCAACATCAAAAACCCGGGAATAATTCCCTGATCAGCGCTTTAATACAGGTGTTTGGTGTGTATTTTGAACAGAAATCTGCTTATATTTAGATACAATGTACTTTATTCTCATACTTTAATTACTAAACGGATGTCATTCAAAAAGATTATTTTTCCAGGTTTACTACTTTTCTTTTTCCTGAATGGATGTAAAAATCGATCAGAAACCCATGCACCCAACATCATCATTATCCTTGCCGATGATCTGGGCCTCAACGATGTATCCTGCTACCGGAATACGACCCCCGGTCAGCCGGAGATGGCGCCCACGAGCATGACACCCCATATCGACCGTCTGGCAGAAGAAGGCATGCGTTTCACTGATTTCTATGCCGGGGCGGCGGTATGTTCCCCCTCCCGGGCTGCTCTTTCCACCGGCCGGAATACCACCCGTGTGGGTATCTATAACTGGATCCCGCCCAACTCCCCCATGCACCTCC
>CAZYDB010000242.1:0-3327 GCA_964645995.1 uncultured Roseivirgaceae bacterium | reverse complement strand
TCGAAATGTGGGCGCCGATGAAACCTTGATCAGGCATTGCGGAAATGGTCAGACAGAAAGGTTACCGTACAGCTCATTTCGGCAAATGGCACATGACCTCTGAAGGCATGAGCCAACCCCTTCCCGGTGACCAGGGTTTTAACTACAGCTTTTTTACCTATAATAATGCAGAGCCCTCCCATGAAGATCCCGTCAATTTCTTTCGTAACAGCGCTGAAGTGGGCCCTATGGAAGGTTTCGCCTGTCAGCTTGTGGTCGATGAGGCGCTTGGCTGGCTTGACAGCGTGGCAACCGGAAGAGATCCCTTCTATATCAATGTCTGGTTCAACGAACCGCATGTCAGACTGGCAGCCCCCGATTCCCTGAAGGCCCGGCACGGCTATAATGAGGTCTATTATGGTGCAATCGAGAACATGGACCTGGCCATAGGCCGTTTGTTGAACTACCTGGAAGAACACGGGCTTTCAGAAAACACCATCATCCTGTTCACCTCCGATAACGGCTCACAGGTGCATCATTCCAATTATCCTTTCAGGGGCAGCAAGGTATTCAATTATGAAGGAGGGATACGGGTACCCTTCATCATCAGATGGGATCAACATATCCCTTCTGGCAGGGTGAGTGAGTTCACAGGCAGTTTTACGGATATCCTCCCCTCCCTGGCCAGTATGACAGATATTACACCTCCCCAAGACAGGGTGCTCGACGGCATTAACCTGTCGCCAGTCTTTTTGGGTCAGGAAATGGCTGAACAGCGGGAAGATCCTATCTACTTTTACCGGTATTTTCATGATCCGATCTGCATGTTGCGTGAGGGTGACTGGGTATTACTGGGCTATGATGAGCTGATCCCCTACCAGGAACAACTCAACACCAGAGATCTGGCGAAGATCAAACCGGAACCCGATAAACCTCAATGGTCGGAATGGGGGTTCAAGGAGAACCATATGGAGGTCACCCTGGAACAACAGCCCAATTACTTTGAATTGTACAACCTGAAATCCGATATCGGCCAGAAGAATAACCTGGCTGAAGACTACCCGGACCGGGTGGAGGAAATGCGGGGAAGGATGCTTAAGTTTAAGGAAGAGATGATCAGTGAAGGGGATAACTGGTATAAATGAAGCGTAAAACCTGTCAAACTCCGTGATAAAACCAGGATAGAAGAGTCATTAAAACTGGGAAATTCACCGGTAAAAGTTCCCGTAATCAACCTTTATATTTATATTAGTGATCAGGAACATATTTTTTCGAACCATGAGACTTAACTTTTTAATCCCCCTGATCCTTATCTTTCTTTATATCGGATGCAAATCTGAAGAGCAAGCAATGATCAAACCTGTCATGCTCACCTGTGAATACCTGGATAACCCGGCCGTTGTCGATGTCCTGAAACCCCGGCTTGGCTGGATCAATAAGGCACCGGAAGGTATCCGGGGCCAGCTGCAAACCGCCTGGCAGATCCGGGTGGCCAGCTCCAGGGAACAACTCGGCAGTCCTGATCTCTGGGACAGCGGCAAACAGGAATCCGGAGAATCCACCCGGGTCCAATATGACGGTCAGCCATTGACATCGCGCCAGGAATGCTGGTGGCAGGTAAGGGTATGGGACAAGGACGGCCAGGCTTCCGGTTGGAGCGAACCGGCCTTCTGGCGGATGGGCCTGCTGGATGCTTCCGGCTGGAAGGCCGAATGGATCGGCGTGCCCTGGCAGGGTGAGGAACCGCTGCCCAAGCCCCCGGGCGGACCGGATGCACTGCCGGTGGAATACCCCCCACCCGCTCCCCTGCTGAGAACGACCTTTGAAGTTAGGAAGGCGGTCGGAAAAGCCGTCGCATACGTGACCGGTCTGGGCTATTTCGAATTGTATCTGAACGGCAGAGAAGTCGGTGAGGACGAGCTGGTCCCCAACCAGACCAATTATGGCAAAAGGCCGGACCTGATCCACCAGAACATTCCCCTGCCGGATGATTTCAGGGAATACAAGGTGATGTACCTCGCTTATGATGTGAAAGACCAGATAACAGAGGGGGAAAATGCCCTCGGCGGCATCCTTGGCAATGGTTTTTACAATGCCCCGAAATATTGGGCCGGTTCTTACGGATCACCGCGATTCCTTTGTCAGTTGCATATCACCTATGAAGATGGCACGGAAGAAGTTATCACCAGTAATCCGGACTGGAAGGTGTCGAAAAGCGCCATCCTGATGGACCTGGTCTACCATGGGGAGCATTATGACGCCCGCCTGGAGCAACCCGGATGGAATACAGCTGATTTTGATGATTCTGAATGGGAAAAGGCAGTTAAAAGGGAAGCGCCTTTTGGTAAACTGGTAGCCCATACCGCCCGGCCCGACCGCGTCACACAAAGAATCGCTCCGGTTAAAATTGAGCAAAAGGAAGATGGCAACTGGTTCGTCGATTTCGGCGTGGAGATCTCCGGAAGACTCCGCCTGAATGAGGTGGAAGGTCCCGCCGGACACAAGATAGAGATCAAATACCTCAGCAACCAGTATTCCGGCGACAACAGCTATATTTTCCGGGGGGAAGGTCCCGAATCCTATGCTTCCCGTTTCAACTGGTTTGTCTTCAGCGCCGTCGAGATCAGCAACTGGCCCGGGGAGCTGAAACCTGGACACCTGACGGCTGAAGCGGTCAATACCGTGATCCCTGAAACGGTAGTTTTCGAAACATCAAATCCCCTGTTCAACGATATCAACACCATCTGGCAGCGTAGTCAGCTCGATAACATGCATGGCGGGATCGCAAGTGATTGTCCGCACCGGGAGCGTGCCGCCTACACGGGTGACGGTCAGGTGGCCTGTGTCATGGTGATGCATAACTATGATGCACGGAATTTCTACCAGAAGTGGATACAGGATATCCTTGGCGCCCAGATCGTGGAAACAGGATACGTACCGAACGGAGCACCCTGGCAGCCGGGTTGCGGCGGCGGCGTTGCCTGGGGTGCCGCCATCTGCATCATGCCCTGGGAATTCTACCTGCATTACGGCTCCATGGACATGCTCGAAGATAATTATGAGGGGATGAAGGAATACATCCGCTATATGCAGACCTGGGTGAATGATGAGGGCATCATGTATTCGCAGCGCACTGGCAGGAACGGTGACGTGCTGCGTTGGTTCAATATTGGGGAATGGGTGGCCCCGGGTGAAACAGTTTCTGATGAGATGGTTCATACTTTTTATTTCTGGCGTTGTGCGGAGATCACGGCAAAAGTGGCGGAGATCCTCCACCGGGAACAGGAAGCGGAACATTATACCGTCCTGGCTGAAAAAACCCGGCAGGCTTTTCATAACAAGTATTAT
>CAZYDB010000241.1:5808-7340 GCA_964645995.1 uncultured Roseivirgaceae bacterium | reverse complement strand
TCCGTTCGTCTAGGGGTTAGGACGCCAGGTTTTCATCCTGGTAACAGGGGTTCGAATCCCCTACGGAGTACGTATGGCCCTGTAAGTCATTGATTTATAGGGCTTTTTATTTGTTGTATCCGGATCTGTATCCATTTAAAAATATTCCCGTTTTTAGAGAAAAGAATTTTTAAAAAACTTTCTGAATTTAATTATTATGATGTGCCAGCATGGCTTTAGGTTCGATTATCCCAATACATAGCCTTAACTGGTTTTGAATATTGAAATGTCAGGGCATAAAAAAAGAATTAACTTGAGTAAAAAATTAACTTAACAATTCCCTTAATCTTTCAAGCAAATCCGTTAATCTATCTCCTTGTAGGGTTGTGACCGATCCCCTGATTAGAGTTTTTTTAATAGTGCTTATGTTTTTTAAAATTATTTGTTGTTGATCATGGGGGGGGCTAAATGGAGTAGTAACATCCCCATTATTAATAATAAACTTTAGTTCATCAGGAACCCTTTCTGCTGTTGTTGACAATTGAAGTATAATCGAGTCAGGACCATCATTGACCATGTCATTTGATACAATAATAGCTGGTCGTACTTTATTCCCAGTTTGGTCTGAGAATGGAAATGGAACTATTACAATATCTCCTTGACTATAAGGCAATGTTTATTGATCATTTAAATACTGATTCCAATAATCATCATCTTCATCCTCCCAGTATTCAAAAAATGAATTCTCAGCCGATTTCATCGAAAACTCGGTTAAATCATTTTCTGATATGTTAAATTCTATTTCTGGATTTTTAAATAATCCGCTTTGATAAAAAAAATAATTAAGAAATCCGGTATTAGATTCAGAAATATCTGAACTCACATATTTCCTACCTTTAATTTCTAAAATCAATACCCGACCATCAGAAAAAAACGTATTCGCAGTTCTTCGTTTTTCTATATATTTAGGATCTAATGTATTAACAGTCATTTTTCGCCTCCTTTTTGTGCTTCCTTTTGCATTTTTTCAATGTCACTTTTAACATTATTGGCAAGGTTATTAGCCACATCAACAAATCTAAAAAAATGTGGTAAGGTTAGGTATACCTTATGAGTAGCATTAACTGATTTTCCATCTGGCTTTTTTTGACCTAACCACAAAATAACAAATTCATTATCTATTTTTATTTCAATAACCTCACTAAATATAGTTTCAGCATTATTATAATCAAAATTAATCCTTTTGAGTTTTGGATCCTTGTTATCCATTAATACTTAATTTGTTTATAAAGTAAATACTAATAATTAGAAAATGAAATTTAATTTCTACTATTATTATATACATAATTATTAGAATAATTGTTGTCACAAATTAAATAATAACATTCACTTAATTATCAAAACTGGCTTTAAATAAGGCTTACCGTTAAACGATCATACAGGGATATCGTCCATCCTGGGGGTGCAAGGGCTTAGGAAGCCTTAAAACCAGTCATTCCCTTATATACCTCTGATTTGGTGAAATGTTACTCGATCTGAAAAAAACGACTTTT
>CAZYDB010000241.1:0-5798 GCA_964645995.1 uncultured Roseivirgaceae bacterium | reverse complement strand
TTTTATAAATGGCCTGTATTGAACGATCTCCCCGCTGCCTGGTATCAAAGTATATCGTAAAAACGAGTACAGATCCGGGTACAATATAGCTTTAAACTTGTTTTGGATTGCATATTTGTACTCCATAACGGAGTACTAAAACCCGTTTCAGGTAAATTGAGCGGTTTTTTTTGCTTTTAGGGAGATTTAATGGGGATTTTATTAGATCAGGGTTCGATCCCGATTAAAATATGTGGAACTGCAAGAACCCGTCTGTTCACCGTCTGGCAAGATCATAAAGTGTAACTTCATCATTTCCGGCATCAGAAGAAATTTTCTTTTGAATTGCTTTCATCGAAAGGATCTCTATTCCAGGTTCGATTGATCCTCCAATTAGACAGCCGGGGCTTTGATCAGTCGGCTACGATCTGCGGAGATAACTGAATAGCGGAAATAATCTAAATTTTTTCGTATTGGAAAACTTAATGTGTTAACAGTAATCTTTTTTGTTTTCCAATCATGTACAATTAGACTTGTGGATTTTACAGTCATAAGTTCAAAAAATGTAAGTCTGAATATTGACAAAGCACAGGGACAGAGAGTTGAAGGAAAAAAAGTTACTTTCTTGGCATTGGCTGGAATATCAAAGATGCTCTTGATCTTGCAATACAAAGCGCCGGTCCTGGAGCCGATATGTTAATAGATGGAGTTGTAAGATATTCAAGTTATCCTTTTATAAGTGTTTTTAAAGTTGAAGGGGTAGCAGTTAGTTCAACAAAAATGAAAGCAATGTTGGGAGAAGAAGAATTTAATAAGTGGTTAGGATCACAGAATGTTTTTGATCCCGAAAATGCAGAAATAGTAAAGAAATAATTTGTGTTGATCACTATTTTTTTTAAAACTACAGATTTGATTATGTTTTCAATGATAAATTCTAACAATCAGAAATTTTTTAACTGTTAACGATCCTTGATATTTAGTATATAGCAGGTCTTAAAATATTGCTTCTCTGGGCGCCTTTGTGGTACGTTCGGATATTTCCCTCGATAACCGTAAATTCTCAAGTAAACGGAAATGCGTTCCTGATACATGGCCTGCCTTAGTTTTATTTGGCACTCAATTATGGAGCCCTGCAAGGCCCGTTTCGTTTTTGGGCAGTTTTTTTATGCCTTATTTTTCAATTTATAGCCTTCCGGAGTCCTACCTGATCATATGAGGATAGCGAATGGTTCAAAATGTATTAAAAATGAGACTTGCTGGCTGTCCAAAACCATTAATAAATCAAAAGAGGTCCAAATGATATTGCAATATCCGAACTTATGCACAGAATAAGGTCTACCTTTACAGATTAAATTTAAATTTTATGGACGATCAAATTTTAGAAAAATTAAATCTGCCGCCCGAATTCGAAAAAATACTCAAATCCTGGCGGCCTATTGTTGTAGTGCTTCTGATAGCCATTACACTCTGGCTATCCGTGTTCCAGGTTGGAACGGAGGAAGTGGGTGTTATTACCCGTTTTGGAAAATATGTACGGCAGGTGGAGCCGGGCCTGAACCTGAAAATACCTTTTGCCGAAGCTGTTTATAAAGTGCCGGTAGAACGGCAGCAAAAGCTGGAATTCGGTTTCCGTACCTCACGGGCCGACGTTGATTCCCAGTATAGCCAATCCTCCCAGACAAAAGATGAGTCGCTGATGCTAACCGGTGACCTGAACCTTGCTGAAGTGGAATGGGTAGTGCAATTCCGGGTAGATAATGCGTATAATTATCTTTTCAAGGTTCGTAATCCCGAAAGCACCCTCCGCGATGTATCTGAGGCAGCGACCCGTCAGATCGTTGGCGACCGCACCGTAAACGAAGTGTTAACGGTTGGCCGGACCGAGATCGGGATCAGGCTCAACGAACTTATCCAGAGCATCTGCAGGGAATATTCACTGGGCATTAAAATAGAACAGGTGGTATTGCAGGATATCAATCCGCCGGATCCGGTAAAGGCAGCATTCAATGCTGTGAATGAGGCTCAGCAGGAAAAAGAAACCCTGATCAATCAGGCTAAATCGGAATATAACAAGGTGATCCCCCGGGCAAGCGGACAGGCTGAAGAAACCATTCAAAAGGCGGAAGGCTATGCCACCGAGCGGGTGAACAATGCCAAGGGAGAAGTTGCCCGGTTTAAAGCACTTTATACAGAATACGTGAAGGCACCAGAAGTGACCAAACGACGAATTTACCTTGAGACCATGTCTAATGTGATCCCAAGGATCGGGAACATTATCATAACCGACCAGAATGGCAACAATGTATTGCCTTTATTACAAATGCAGATGAATAAGCAAACCGTAAATCAAGTAGAAAGTGAGAACTAAATTAACCTATATAGTAATACTGGCCTTAGTAATAATTATAGGCCTTTCAGGAAGTGTATATATTGTACAGGAAAAGGACCAGGTGGTGCTGACGCAATTTGGCAGACCCATTGGAAATGCTGTTACCGAACCCGGAATGTATTTTAAAGTCCCTTTTATACAGGAGGCCAATTATTTTGAAAAGAGGTATATGGAATGGAATGGAGATCCTAACCAGGTTCCTACCAAGGACAAAAAATTTATTTTTGTCGACACCTATGCCAGATGGCAGATCACAGATCCCTTGTTATTCTACAAGCGACTAACCAATGAAAGGGGCGCCCAATCCCGTATCGATGATATTCTCGACGGAGATACCCGGAATTTCATTGCTAACAATAATATTGAGGAGGTTGTCCGCTCCAGCAACCGAACTCCTGTGTCGTCAGAAATTGAGATCATTGATGATTCTTTGACTAATATTACTGTGGGTAGAGAGAAAATCCAGCAGATGATCCTTGAATCAGCGAATAAACAAACCTCCGACCTTGGCATCGTGATCCTTGATTTCCGATTTAAACGGATCAATTATGTCGAGGAAGTTCAGACACAGGTTTTTGAACGCATGAAAAGTGAACGTTTCCGTATCGCCGATAAGTTTCGTTCCGAGGGGCAGGGTGAAGCCTCGCGTATCAATGGGGAAAAGGAAAGAGAGCTTAAAAGCATTCAATCCATCGCTTTCAGGGATGCGGAAATAATTAAGGGCGAAGCAGATGCTGAAGCGGCCGCGATTTATGCACAGGCCTATGATCAATCAAATCAATCCAGGAACCTGTACAGTTTTCTGAAATCAATGGAAACGTTCGAGAGAACCTTCGATGACGGTACTTCTATCTTTATTTCCACAGATAGTGAATTGTATAAATACCTGAAAAAGATGAATTGATATCAAAAGGTGTCTTTCCCGACAGGGTTAAGTTGATATCAGATGCCAAGACTGACCGGGTTTCCGGTTTGATCGATTACCGTTGACTGCGTGTTTTTAAACGTATAAGGGGGTTTCGGGTACCGCCGGATAATGTTATACAGTTAACATAGCCAGGTCTCCCGGTTATGAGAACCCGGGAATAAAGGCAGATCATGCACCAACAGCAGTAATGCTCATTGAATTAAAGTAATTAATAATAAGCCAATTCCCATTCCTTAATCACCCATGCTGAAGCATAATACTATTCCTTCAGGGCTCATTAACAACCTGAATCTTGTAGCTTGTTGCGCCGGCAAAAGTAGCCTGGTCTGCCACATGACTGAACTGAACGGAATCACCGGGAAGAATGGGATCACCTTCGTTCAGGCCGGTTGTGAACCGGCTGATGACACTTTTGTTTTTGTTGAGTAAAACAACCTCGGCCTTACCACTGATCTCAAAATCATTGACGTTTTTAATGTATCCAGTCATGGTCCATGTACCATCTTCCTGATCATTAAATTGAACGTCTGAGGCCTTGATCTCAATTTGTTTTACTTCTTCCCTCTGTTTTACGTTTTCTTTATCGGATTTTTTTCCTGTACACTGAAATAAAATCAATCCCAGAAATAAAAAATATACATATTTCATTGCTCTCTTATTTTAGTATTAGTTAAAGTAAAAGGTACTTAATTTAGGAGGGGATGTCAAAGGATCCGATGGATAAATAGAGCTAAGGGAGTTATTATTTTTATAAGTACTAGCGCTGAGTTGGGGTTGTTATTTAAGCAGAGTAAAAAAAAGTATTTGATAAGTGGCAAAATCGATGTTTTTACTCAATTTTTCAATTACACATGTTTTTTTATTTATAAGATGAGCATGGCCGGGTTTTCATATCATTAATTTTTTTTTCACTATAGTCAAGTGAATCATGATCTTTTTCGCCAGTTTAATTTTTGTTTTTTATTTAAATAGTACCAAGGTCTCCGCTCAATATACATGCGATCAACGGGAGGTGATTGATATTTTTTTTACATCCGGTGAAGTGATCAGTAATCCATTTGAAATCGAAGGAGGCCCTGGGTTACGCCCATAATGATATGGGCTATTTTTCCGAGCGTATTTACCATCTCCGCCGGCCGGATGCTTTTGATCGCCTGGTTACCGTTCACGATTATCAGTATTGTTTTCATTATCCTGAGCTGGTTGATTTTATCTCTATCCAGACATGGACCGGCGAGCTATATAATCAGATGCGGGATGTCGGGAAAAGGCATAATCTGAAACCTGTGTTCAATATTGAACACGAAGGCTATGAAGAAAGTCCTTGTGTTGTTTTTTTTATGATCAATGGATATCTTTAGAAAGAATAGAAAAAAATAACCCATGGAGAAACGAGAACTGACCATTGAAGATCTTAAAAACTTTGCCAATGAGTTGATCCTTCTACATAATAGCCGTTATCCTTCCCAACGGATCAGTAAAATCGATCCGGCCAGTCATGTGGGTATTTTCGAGATCGGTGCCACTGTAGGGAAGATAGCCGGAAAGCTTGATATGCATATGGGTCAATCTTATGGAATTAATGATTTGTCAATTAAAATGGGAGAAATCAAGCGGAGGCTTGAAAAGAAGACCTGGTAGAGGGAAATGATTATATTTTTCTTCCTAACTCAATCATCTTTTTCTTTGTTCACAATTCCTTAATGATTAAATAAAACAGATTTTCCCTTTGGATCGTTATATTTTATCAACTTTGAAGTGCTTACTAAGTTATACACGTCTCACAAACGTCAGAAACTTCATTCCCAAGGCGGTCCATCCCCGGTAACCGCCTTTTTTTTACCTTTCTATTTTTTTTCCGGATCCCAGTTGGCGACATTCATAGATTTAATGGCCCGTAGGATATCCCTGCGGCTGATCTGTCCGATGAGCCTTTGTTTGTCATCTACGACCAACAGCCTTTTGAATTTGCTGTTCAGGAACACATTGGCTGCATCTACGACATCTGATTCATAGGATATTCTCTTCATCACATTGGTCATATAGGATTTAACCTTACTTTTACTGATCGGCTGATTATGATATGCGGAGTCGATCAGTACCCGGAGGCAATCCTTATCATCGATTAAACCTACTACTTCAGAATTTTCGTTTAATACGGGTGCACCTGAAATTCTTTTATCAAGAAGCGTCTCAATCACTTCTTTTATCTCCGTTTCCGGGGTGAAAGTGATCAGATTGGTTGCCATATAATTAATTACCGGCTCATACCTTGAGGCCCCTTTAATTTTTTCGGCGAGCGTTTCTTTCTTGTCAAAATTCGGTTTGAAATTCATATTTGTCGGTGATTTACAGGTTGATTGAATCTCATCAATGCTATGTTAAAAATTTAAAATCGTTCCCAAAATTTAAGCATTTAATGTTTAACAATCCATACAACCTTATATATAATTTTTTAACCTGACCTATTCATAAATTTTTGTTGTTCGGCATAGTTTTAAG